>DATKAO010000113.1 GCA_035498015.1 Myxococcota bacterium | reverse complement strand
CTCGGCGGTCACGTCGCTGCGCTCCAGCATCGGCCCGTGCAGGGACGCCAGCCCGGCGCGCGCCTGGAGATACGAGAGCAGATGCGTGGCGTCGCTGTAGCCGACCACGAGCTTGCGCGCGCGGCGCAGCTCGTCGGCGTCCAGCCGCGCGAGATAGCGACTCACGCCGTAGCCGCCGCGCGCGCACAGGATCACGCCCACCGCCGGATCGCGCACGAGTGACTCGAGGTCCGCCAGCCGCTCCGCGTCCGGCCCCGCGAGATAACCGGTGCGCGCGCGCACGCTCTTGGTCACGACCAGCGGGTGACCCTGACGGGCGAGCCACTCGAGGCCCGCGTCGAGGATCTCGGGGTCGATCGGGCCCGAGGGCGCGCACACGCCGATCGCCGCCCCGGGCACGAGCGCGCGCGGGCGGAGGCGCTTCTGCTTCAGAACGGCGGCTCCAGGTCTCCGAGCGCGCCGACCCCGCGGCCCGAGTCGAAGCCCGCCTCGGGCGGCGGCGCGTCGCCGCGGTTCGACAGGTTGTGGAAGCGGCCGTGCTCCTTGGCGAACTGCAGCTTCACCGTGCCGATCGGGCCGTTGCGCTGCTTGGAGATGATGAGCTCGGCGATGCCGGCGTCGGGTGTCTCGGGGTCGTAGACCTCGTCGCGGTACACGAACATCACCAGGTCGGCGTCCTGCTCGATCGCGCCCGACTCGCGCAGGTCGGCGAGCTGCGGGCGCTTGTCGGGGCGGTTCTCGGGCCCGCGGTTCAGCTGCGAGAGCGCGAGCACCGGGATGTCGAGGTCCTTGGCCAGGAGCTTCAGCGAGCGGCTGATGTCGGCCACCTGCTGCTCGCGGCGCTCGCCGCCGTCGCGCGTCTGGCGGCCGAGCACGAGCTGGATGTAGTCGATCACGAGCAGCGAGAGCTTCTGCTCGCGGTCGATGCGCCGCGCCTTGGCCGCGATGTCACTCACCGAGATGGCCGCGCTGTCGTCGAAGAACATGCGCGCGGTCTCGAGCACGCTCGCCGCGTGCGTGAGTCGGCGCCAGTCGCGGTCGGAGAGCACGCCGTTCACGAAGCGATTGTTGTCGATCTCGGCCTCGCCGAGCAGAAGGCGCAGCGCCAGCTCGCGCTTGGTCATCTCCAGCGAGAAGAAGGCGACGCAGCCGCCGAAGTCGAGCGCGTGGTTGCGCGCCATGTTCAGCGCCAGCGCCGTCTTGCCCACGCTGGGCCGCGCCGCCAGCACGATCACCTCGCCGCCGCGGAAGCCGCCGGTCAGCTGGTCGAAGCTCTCGAAGCCCGTGCGCACGCCCACGATCTGGCCCGACTGCACGCGCTCGATGTACTCGAACGTGGACTGCATCTCGTCCTTGATCGACGTGAAGCCGGCCTGCGCGCCGTGCTCGGCGATCGCCAGCACCTCGCGCTCGGCGTCCTCGACCAGGGTCGAGACACTCTCCAGCCCGTCGTAGCCGCGCGCCGCGAGCTTCTCGCAGGTGCGGATCAGCGCGCGCGCGGTGGCCTTCTGGCGCACGATCTCCGCGTGGTGCTCGACGTGCGCCGCGGTCGGCACGGCGTCGGCGAGCTGCGACAGGAACGCGGTGCCGCCGCTCTGCTCGAGCAGCCCGCGCTCCTCGAGCGCGCTGCGCAAGGTGATCAGCGAGACACCCTGCTGCTTCTCGGCCAGGTCGCGCACCACCTCGTACACAATTCTGTGTCGTGGCAGGTCGAACGAGGCAGGCGCGAGCTTGTCGGCGACCTTGTAGAACGCGTCGGCGTCGAGCAAGAGCGCGCCCAGCACGGCCCGCTCGGCCTCGTGGTCGGTCGGAATCGCGCGCAGCGCTTCTTCGGTCCTCGGCAAGTGGCCCCCCACCCCGCCTCGGGAGCTACTCGATTCTACTCGTCGTCGTCGCCGTCGTCGCGGCGTTCCTCGGTCTCGAGCCCCTCGGGCTCGGCCGCGGCGGCCTCGGCCCCGGGCTCGCCGCCCGACACGACCTTCACGACCAGCGGAGTCTGCACCTCGCGGTGCAGGCGCACCGTGATCGGGTGCTCACCGGTGCTTTTGATCGGCTCCCCGATCACGATCTTCCGGCGCTCGATCTCGACGCCGCCGCCCGCGAGCCGCGCCGCGATGTCGGCGTTGGTGACCGAGCCGAACAGCTTGCCCTCGGGGCTGGCCTGCATCTCGAAGGTGAGGTCGATGGCCTTCAGCCGGCGCTCGACCTCGCGGAACTCGGCGACCGCCTTCTTCTGGATCTCGGCGATCACGCGCCGCTGGTGCTCGACCTGCTTCACGCGCGAGGCGGTGGCCAGCATGGCCTTGCCCTGCGGCAACAGGTAGTTGCGGCCGAAGCCGGCCTTCACCTTCACCACGTCGCCCGCGTTGCCCAGGCGGTGGATGTCTTCGGTGAGGATCACTTCCATCGTGGCCATGAAGCCTCCGCTAGGTGTGCGCCGACGTGTACGGCAGGAGCGCGAGGTGGCGCGAGCGCTTGATCTCGGTGGTCAGCTTGCGCTGGTGGCGCGCGCAGTTCCCGCTGATGCGGCGCGGGATGATCTTCGAGCGCTCCGTCAGGAAGATGCGCAGCGTCTTGGCGTCCTTGTAGTCGATCTCGAGCTCCTTGTCCGCGCAGAAGCGGCAGACCTTGTGGCGCGAGAACATCTTGCGGCCGGTGCGGCGGCGCTTCTTCTGCGGGCGCTTCGCAATCACTTCGACCATGACTTACTCCTCGTCGTCGTCGCGGCCGAAGCGGTCGCCGCGGTCACCGCGATCGTCGAATCGCGCATCGTCGTCGTCGTCGAGCGGGCCGCCGCCGTTGCGCTCGCGTTCGCGCTCGCGCTCCTCGCGCTCGGCGCGCTCCTTCTCGCGTTCTGCGCGGCGCCGCGCCTGCTCTTCGGCCTGCTTCGCGGCCTCGATGACGCGGGTCTCGATGTCCTTCACCTCGTCGTTCGCGAGCACCGACAGGTAGCGCAGGATGTCGGCGTCGATGCGCATCAGGCGCTCGATCTCGGCGACCTCCTTGCCCAGGCCCAGGAAGTTCACCTGGAAGTAGTGACCCTTCTGGAACTTGCGGATCTCGTAGGCGAGGCGCCGCTTGCCCCAGTCGTCGCGCAGGAGCAGGCGCCCCTTGTGGTCGCTGATGACCCCGTCGATGCGGCCGTGGATCTCGGTCTCGCGCTCGACGGTCGCGTCGGGCTGGATCACGTAGACGAACTCGTACTCACGCATGCGCTCTCCTCGTGGGTTGTGGCCCCGGAGCTTGGGCAGGGTGCCCATGCGACCGTCGGGTCGCGCCCAGGACCGAGGGGCGTGACAGGGGGCGCAGTCTACCCGCCAGGGCATTTTGCTGCCAGCGATTCGCGGGGGCGGGCTAGGATTTCGCCATGGCCAGCAAGAAGAAGCGCGCGAAGGCGAAGTCGACCGCTCGTAAACCCGTGAAGAAGGCGGCCAGCAAGCCCGCTCGGCGCGCCCCGAAGCGCGCCGCGAAGGCCCGGCCGAAGCCGGCGGCCGCGGCAGCCCCGGGCGCGTCCAAGGCCACGCCCTACCTGTGCGTGAAGGGCGGGCTCGCGGCGCTGGACTTCTACACGGCAGCCTTCGGCGCGATCGAGACGCTGCGCATCGTGGACAAGAGCGGGCGGCTGGGTCACGCCGACATCGAGATCGAGGGCGCCACGATCATGCTCTCCGACGAGTGGCCGGAGGGCGGCGTGTTCAGCCCCCAGACGCTCGGCGGCAGCCCGGTCAGCGTGCACTTGTACGTGAAGAACGTCGACGCGCTGACCCGGCGCGCGCTCGCCGCGGGCGCCACCGAGGTCCGGCCCGTGGCCGACCAGCCCTACGGCGACCGCTCGGGGACGATCCGCGACCCGTTCGGCCACCGCTGGATGCTCTCGACCAAGCAGGAGGACGTCTCCAAGGACGAGATGGAGCGCCGGTTCGGCGGGGCCTTCCTGGTCAGCTAGCCGAGTGGATCGGGCGCGTGACGTAGCGGCGGCTCGCGCGTTGTAGAGAGTCGGAGATGAAATCCGACGAAGTCGCACGCGTGGAGGCCGCCCGGCAGGACCCGGGCCAGTTCGCCTTCCTCTACGAGGCGAACTTCGAGCTGGTCTACGCCTACCTGGCGCGGCGCGTGAAGGGCCGGGCCGAGGTCGAGGACCTGACCTCCGAGGTGTTCCGGCGCGCGCTGTCCGCCCTGCCCGGCTACGAGCCGCGCGGCGTGCCGTTCGCCTCGTGGCTGCTGCGGATCGCCGCGAACGCGGTGGTCGACCGCGCGCGGCGCACGAAGCGGCGCGCGCTCGCGGGCCCGGACCTGGCGCCCGAGCCGAGCGAGCCCGAGCGGCTCGACGCGCAGCAGCGTGCGCGGCTGTTCCGCGCCGTGGCCGAGCTGCCGCGCGAGCAGCGGCGCGTGATCGAGCTGCGCTTCGCCGAGGAGCGGCCCGTGCGCGAGATCGCGGCGGCGCTCGGCAAGTCCGAGGGCGCCGTGAAGCAGCTACAGCTGCGCGCGCTGGCCGCGCTGCGCAAGAGGATCGGCAGCGAACATGTCTAGCCAAAAGTCGAGAAAGCCCCGAGTGACTCCGCGCGCCGAGGAGCTCGACCAGAAGGTCGAGGCGCTCTTGAAGAGTCCCGGCGCGGCGCTGTCGGCCGCAAACCGCGAGCTGTCGGAGCTCTTGCACGTGGCGGTCGAGCTGCGCGACCTGCCGCGCAGCGGGTTCCGGGCCGGGCTCGGCCAGGCGCTGCGCCCGCGCATCGAGTCACACGACCTGCGCAGCGCCACCGCGGACCTGCGCGGCTGGGACAGCCCGCGCATGCTGGGCTCGCTCGATCAGGCCACGATCCTGGTGACCAAGTTCCAGGGGCTCGCGCCTTGGGAGCGGCACCCGGACGGCGACGAGCTGATCGTGGTGCTCGAAGGCGGCGGCACGATCACCGTACTCGGCGACGACGGTCCGGTCACGTCGGAGCTGCGCCCCGGGCGGCTGTTCGTGTGCCCGAAGGGCCTGTGGCACCGCGCTCACGCGCAGCCCGCCATGACCGCGCTCTACGTCACCCCGCTGGCCGGCGGTGAGCACTCGTTCGCCGAGGACCCGCGAACCGCCTGACGTCGGGCGGGAAGAAGAGGAGAGAGCCAATGGACCGACAGCTCGTGACTCCGTACCTGTGCTGCCGCGACGCGACCCGGGCGCTCGATTTCTACGAGCGCGCCTTCGGCGCCACGGTCGCCAGACGCTACCTGACTCCCGAGGGCGTGGTCGGCCACGCCGACCTCGAGCTCGCGGGCGCGCGCTTCATGCTCTCCGACGAGTGGCCCGACGAGCAGGTGTTCAGCCCCGCGAAGTACGGCGGCACGCCGGTGGCGATCCACCTCGTGGTGCTCGACGTCGACGCGCTGGCCGCGCGCGCGGTCGCGGCCGGGGCTCGGCTCGAGCGCCCGATCGCGGACCAGCCGCACGGCGAGCGCATGGGCGTGTTGCGCGACCCGTTCGGCCACCGCTGGTTCCTGGCCACGCGCACGGAGGAAGTCTCTCCCGAAGAGCTGCGGCGCCGCGTCGGCGACCGCTTCGCAGTGACTTGAACCCTCGAGGAGGCCCCCATGACCGAGCCTGCACAGTCCCCCGAGCTCCCGCCCGGCATCCGCATGTACTACATCGGCATCGGTCACTACGTGTCGCGCGCCATGTACGTGGCCGCGGAGCTCGGCGTCGCGGACCTGTTGCGCGGCGGCGCGCGCTCTGCCGAGGAGCTCGCGCAGAAGACCGGCACGCACGCGCCATCGCTGCGCCGCGTGCTGCGGCTGCTGGCCTCGGTCGGCATCTTCGCCGAGCAGGAGAGCGGGGAGTTCGCGCATACGCCCATGAGTGAGCTCCTGCGCACCGACGTGCCCGGCTCCATGCACGCGAGCGTGCGGCTCTTCACCGGCCCGAGCATCCAGGACTCGTGGAAGGAGCTCCAGTTCTGCGTGCGCACCGGCCTGCCGGCGCTCGAGAAGGCGCACCCCGGCGCGAACCCGTTCGACGACATGGCCAAGGACCCGGCCGCGGCCGCGAACTTCGACAAGGCCATGGCCACCTTCGCGCCCGCGACTTCGGCCGCAGTGGCGGCCGCCTATGACTTCTCGGGCTTCTCGCGTGTGACCGACGTGGGCGGCGGCAACGGGGCGATCCTGATCGGGCTGTTGCGCGCGAACCCCAAGCTGCGCGGGCTCGTGTTCGACCAGCCCCACGTGGCGGAACGCGCGCGGGCGCACATCGCCGAGCAGGGCTTCTCGGAGCGCTGCGAAGCGGCGGGCGGGAGCTTCTTCGAGAAGGTCCCGGGCGGCTCCGACGCGATCCTGCTCAAGCACGTGATCCATGACTGGAACGACGCCCAGGCGACCGCGATCCTGCGCTGCGTGCGCGCCGCGCTGCCGGCGCACGGAAAGCTCTTGATCGTGGAAGGCGTGTATCCCGCCCGCATCGACCAGTCACTCGAGAGCCGCGGCGCCGCCGCCAACGACGTGAACATGCTGGTCTCGACCGGCGGGCGGCAGCGCTCGGAGTCGGAGTTCCGCACCCTGTACGCGGCGTCGGGCTTCCGGCTCACGCGCATCGTGCCGACGCCGGCGCGCGTGGCGGTGATCGAGGGGGTGCCCGTGTGAGTCGGCCGGTCGAGCGGCTGCGGAAGATCTGCCTGCGTCTGCCGGAGACCAGCGAGAAGGTCGCCTGGGGCGAGCCGACCTGGCGCGTGGCCGGGAAGATGTTCGCCATGCTCGACGACCACCACCACGGCGCGCCCGATCTCTCGGTCTGGCTGAAGAGCGACTTCGAGACGCAGGCGCTCCTGGTCGAGTCGGCGCCCCAGCGCTTCTTCGTGCCGCCCTACCAGGGCAAGGCCGGCTGGGTCGCGGCGCGGCTCGACCGCAACACCGACTGGCGCGAGCTGGCCGAGCTGGTCGAGGAGGCGTGGCACAGGGCCGCGCCCCCTCGACTCACTCGAACTTCCTAGCTGGCGACGTGCTGCTGTGCCTGCGCGTCGTCGCGCTTGTGCAGCTCCGTCACGGTGGCGTCGGCCGCGAAGCCCGGCTTGAACATCGAGGTCATCGCGGGCACGAGCACCATCGCGCCCACCATGTTCGCCCCGAGCACGATCGACATCAAAAGACTCATGTCGGC
>DATKAO010000112.1 GCA_035498015.1 Myxococcota bacterium | reverse complement strand
CGATCTTCTCCGCGGTGGTGTCGGCCTTGCCCTCGACGATCGTGCCGGCGTGGCCGAAGCGCATGCCCGGCATGGCGTCCATGAAGCGGCCGGCCATGAACGCCACGATCGGCAGCCGCGACTTGTGTTCGGCGACCCAGCAAGCGAGGTCCGCTTCCATGCGGCCGCCCGGCTCGGAGTAGATGGCGATCGCGTCGGTCTCCGGGTCCTGCTCGAACGAGGGCATGAGCTCGGCGTAGCTCGAGCCGATGATCGCGTCGCCGCCGATCGAGACCGCGGTCGACTGACCCAGGCCCGCGGCCGAGAGCGTGTTGCAGATCTCGGTGGTCATGCCGCCCGAGCGCGACATCACGCCCACGCGGCCCTTGGTGAAGGCCTTGCGCGCGTCGACGGCGCGCCCGCCCAGGCCGCCGATCTTGGCCTCGCCCGGCGAGAGCACGCCCAGACAGTTCGGCCCGATGATGCGCGCGCCGCGCAGCTTGGCGAGCTCGACCATCTGCGCCACGTCGAAGCGCGGGATGTTCTCGGTCACGATCACGATCAGCCGGACGCCGTTCTCGATCGCCTCGAACGCGGCGTCGCGGGCGAACGCGGGCGGCACCGAGATCACCGAGGCGTCGACGCGCGTCTTTTTCGCGATCTCCTCCAGCGTGTCGTACACCGGCACGCCGTGCACCTCGCGGCCGCCGCGGCCGGGAGTGACTCCGCCGACGATCTTGGTGCCGTAGTCGAGACACTCGCGGGTCATCGAGACCGCCTCGCGGCCGGTGATGCCCTGGATCACGCAGGTGGTGTCCTTGGTGATGAGGATCGACACGGGTCAGCTCCCCTTCATCTTGGCGACGGCGCGGCCCGCGGCCTCGTACATCGACACTTTGCGGTCGCAGAACTCGACGCCGTACTTGCGCAGCAGCTTCTCGCCCTCCTGCTCCCACGAGCCGGGGATGCGGAACACCGCGATCTTCTCCGCCGGGTCGGCGCCCGACTCGATGACTCCCTTGATCACGCCGCGCGCCACCATGTCGACGCGCGTGTTCGAGACCACGTTCATCATCACCGCGACCTTGCGCACGCCCGGCTTGGCCAGGATGAGCTTGGTCAGGTTCGCGACTTTGCCGACGCTGGGATTTCCGCCGATCTCGCAGTAGTTCGCCGGGTCGCCGCCGTGCTTGCGCACCGCGTCGAACAGCGTGAGTGACCCGCCGCCGGCGCCGATGATCAGCCCGAGCGTGCCGTCGAACTCGGTCACGTTGCCGGCGACGCCGCGGTGGTCGGCGGCGTTGATCGCGGCGCCGTCGAGCTCGAAGCGCGTGGGGGCGCGCGCCATGCGCGTCTCGTCCTCGCCGATCCCGAGCTCCTTCAGGAGTGACTTGTGCTGGCCGCGCGCCTCGGCCTCCATGTCGACGTGCGCGTCGAGCGCCACGAACGAGCCGTCGGCGAGCTTGGCCAGCGGGTTGATCTCGGCCAGCGTGAGTCCGTACTGCGCGAAGATGCGCGCCAGCGGCGCCGCGAAACGGATCAGCGGGTTCAGGTCCGCCGGCGGCACGCGCAGCTGCGCGACCAGCTCCTTGGCGCGGAACTCCGAGAACGGCAGCAGCGTCGAGAAGTGCTTCTTCGCGATGTGGTCGGGGTGCTTCTCCGCGACCTCCTCGATGTCGATCCCGCCCATGTCGGACAGGATCATCACCGGCTGCTTGGCGATGCCGTCCCAGGTGACTCCCAGGTAGTACTCCTGGGCCACGGGCTCGCGGCCCTCGACCAGCACGCCGCGCGGCTGGTGACCGTTGATCTCGAGCGCGAGGATCTTCTCGGCCGCGGCCGACGCCTGCTCGGGAGTGTCTGCGAACAGCACGCCGCCCGCCTTCATGCGCCCGCCGGTCAGCACCTGACTCTTGAGCACCACCGGGCCGGCGATCGCCGCCGCGATCTCGCGCGCCTCGGCGCCGCTCCGGGCCATGCGCGAGCCCTTCGGCAGCGCGATGCCGTGGCGCGCCAGGAGCTGCTTGGACTCGTACTCGTAGAAGCGCACGGCTCCTCCTCGGGTCTGGTCGGGGAGCCCGTTTTACTCCACGGGCCCGAAAGGGGCAATTCGCAGGGGTCGATACACGGGAAGAGAGGAGACCAGGATGGTCGCCAAGATCCTTGGACTCGTGCTGCTCGTGCTCGCCGTGTGGGCCGGCGCGGAGATCCTGACCAAGGGCACCGACGGCGCGTTCGGCGGGCTCTTCGCCGGCTTCCGGACGCCCGCGCAACCGGCCGAGCCGATCCCGAAGAAGATCGGCGCCAAGGTCCAGAACGAGCTCAACGGCGCGATGGAACGCCGCATGGGCGACGAAGAGGACAACGATTAAGTCTGACTGACTTCGTTCGCCTGCGGCTCACTGCGCGCGACTGACCGGTGATCGCATGGGCACCCTACCCATGCTCCGGCGCTTGCGGGCCTCGCTCAGGGCGGCCTTCGCTCGGCCTCTTACAGGTTCCCCTTGTGCTGTCCGCCGTCGACGGGGATGCAGGCGCCGGTGACCCAGCTTGCGCGCGGTGAGGCGGCGAACACGATCGCGTTCGCGACTTCCTCGGCGCTGCCGAGCCGGTTCCAGGGGATCGAGGCCTGGATCGAGTCGTAGAAGGCGCGGTTCACGCGCTTGATCGTCTCCCAGACGCCGCCCGGGAACTCGATCGAGCCGGGGGCGATCACGTTCACGCGGATCTTCTTGGGCGCGAGCGCGATCGCGAGCGTCTTCGAGTGACTGATCAGGGCCGCCTTGGCCGCCGCATAGGCGGGCGGGCTGCCGGCCTCGAGCGCCGAGGTCGACGAGATGTGCAGAATGACGCCGCCGCCCTGCTCGGTCATCCACGGCACCACCTTCCAGCAGGCGCGCACGCTGGCCATGACGTCGACGTCGAACGAGGTCTTCCAGCCGTTCTCGTCGTCGCTCGTGCCGAAGCCCGAGGTGTTGTTGACCAGCACGTCGATGCGCCCGAGCGCGCCGCGCGCGGCTTCGAGAAACGCGTCGAGCTCGGCGGCGCGCGACACGTCCGCCGCGTGCGCGAACACCTTCACGCCCTTCGCGCGCAGCTCGCCCGCGGTCTTCTCGAGCGCTGGCGCGCCGCGCGCGCAGATCGCGACGTGCGCGCCCTCGTCGGCGAACTGCAGCGCCGCCGCGCGCCCGATGCCCTTGCTGCCACCCGTGACGACGATGCCCTTGCCGGCCAGCCCCAGATCCATGGCTACAACAATGCCTCCAATTCGGGCCAATCTACCGCACTCTGCGCCGCGAACGCGCGCAGCAGTAACTCGCGGCGCGGCGCGTTCTCGCCTTTGCGGAAGCCGGCGACCGCGGCCTCGAGCTTGGTCTTGTCGGGACAGACGGGCGGGCCGTCGCCCTTGAGCACGCCCTTCTCGTGCTCGAGCCCCAACGCGTCGAGCAGCTCGCCCAAGAGCTCGGCATGATACTCGAGGAAGTACTCCGCCAGCACCTCCTCCGCCACGGCGGCAAAGGCATTGCGCGACAGCGCCTGTCGCATCCACTCGGACTGGCGCTTGCGCGGCTGGCGGCGCAGGAACACGGGCCGCAGCCGGAAGGCGCTGGCGGCGGCGGAGAGCGCGATCTCCTCGACGCGCGGCGCATCGCGGTGGACCTCGTCCAGGAAGGCGAGCGCGGCGTCGGGAGTCATCTGCGAAAAGATTTCGTTGGAGCGCATCCGCGCATGATAGCCGAGCCATCAACCCACAGTTGCGCCCCGCCGATGTAGGAAGGCCAAGCGCTCAGACGGAGCGCGTTCATGAGGCAAGTGCAGATGGGACCGATCCGCAGCACCTACGAAGACGATCCCGACATGCTCGAGATCGTGCGTGAGTTCGCTGCGGAGCTGCCCGCGCGCGTGGCCAAGCTCGAGTCGCACCTGGCGGCCGGAGAGCTGCGCGACCTGCAGACACTCGCGCACCAGCTCAAGGGTGCGGGCGGCGGCTACGGCTTTCCGACCATCACCGAGCTCGCGGCGTCGCTCGAGTCCGCGCTGAAGCAGGGCGCCGACGACGCCGTGGTGAAGGACCGCGCCGCGGCGCTGTGCGCCACGCTGCGCGCGGTCGTGGTTCCGGGGGCGCCGTGAATCCGGAAGTCCCGAACCCGAATCGCGTGCTCGTGATCGACGACAGTGAGTCGATCCACAAGCTCGTCATCGCGCGCCTGCGGCCCGAGGGCCTCGAGGTGATCGGCGAGGTCGACGGCGAGCGCGGCATCGAGCGCGCGGTCGCGGACCAGCCCGACCTGATCCTGCTCGACATCGGGCTGCCGAACGTCGACGGCTTCGAGGTGTGCCGCCGGCTCAAGGAGCACCCCGCGACGCGCGGCATTCCCGTGATCTTCCTGACCGGCACCGCCGACACCGAGTCGAAGGTGCGCGGGCTGGACCTGGGCGCGGTCGACTACGTGACCAAGCCCTTCGACCAGGTCGAGCTGCGCGCGCGCGTGCGCGCCGCCCTGCGCGCCAAGCGCCTGCAGGACATCCTCGAGCAGCAGTCACACCTCGACGGGCTCACGGGCCTGTGGAACCGGCGCTATCTCGACCAGAGACTCGAGTCCGAGCTCAACGTCGCGCGCCGCTACGGGCGCCCGCTGTCGCTGGTGCTGGTCGACGTGGACCACTTCAAGCGCGTGAACGACGACTACGGGCACCTGTTCGGCGACATCGTGCTGCAGGGCATCGCCGAGGGCCTGCGCGCCTACGCGCGCCGCTCCGACATCGTGGCGCGCTACGGCGGCGAGGAGTTCGCGATCCTGCTCACCGACACGAACCTGCGCTCGGCGATGTACGTGTCGGAGCGCCTGCGCTCGTCGGCGGAGAGCCGCCACTTCGAGGCGCGCACCGAGGTCGTGAGCGTGACCGCGAGCTTCGGCGTCGCGTGCACCGAGGACCTGGCCGCGGAGCTGACTCCGGAAGCGCTGCTCAAGGCATCGGACCTGGCGCTCTACGCGTCGAAGGACGCCGGGCGCAACTGCGTGCACCTGTACCGCTCCGGCGAGCTCTTGCTCGCGACGGGCAATCCGCTCGCGCTCGGCAGCGACGGAGGCGAGGGCCACTAAGCTCGCGCGCGCGCGCTTCGTGTGCGAGCCTCTGCAGCGTGAGTGACGCATCCGGGCCGCGCAGCCGGGCCCTGCGCTTCGACGCTGCGACCGATCTGCGGACGCCGATCGTGATCCTCGCGTACGCCGGCTGGAACGACGGTGGCGAGGCCGCGACCACGGCGCTCGCACACCTGTTGCAGACCTTCAGCGCGAGTCCGCTGGCCTCGCTCGACACCGAGGAGTTCCTCGACTTCACCGTCGTGCGCCCGCACGTGCGCCCGCGCGAAGGAGGACGGCGCGAGATCCGCTGGCCCGATCACGAGTTCTTCGCGATCCGCAGCGAGACACACGAGTTCGACCTGGTGGTGGGGCTGGGCGTCGAGCCGCACCTGCGCTGGCGCGCGTTCTGCGCCGAGATCGCGGAGCTCGTGCGCCGCGTCGACGCGCGGCTCGTGATCCTGCTCGGCGCGTTTCTCGACGAAGTCATCTACTCACAGCCGATCCAGGTCGTGGGCTCGAGCACCGACGCCGAGCTCTCGCAGAAGCTCGGTCTCTCGGCGTCGCGCTACGAGGGCCCGACCGGCATCGTCGGCGTGCTGGGCGAGCTGCTCGCGCGCGAGGGCACGCCCACGCTCTCGCTCTGGGCGCGCCTGCCGCACTACGTGCAGGCATCGCCGAACTCGCGCGCCGCGCTCGCGCTCTTGCAGCGCGTCGAAGCGGCGACGGGCTTCCCGATCGACAAGGCCGCGCTCGAGACCGCCGCGGCGACCTTCGACCAGGAGGTCTCCGAGGCGATCGCCGCCGACCCGCAGCTCTCGGCCTACGTGCGCGAGCTCAAGCGCCGCGCATTCTCGCAGTAGGTCAGCTCGAGAGCCCCAGCTGCTCGTGGATGCGCCGCGTCGCCGGCGAGCGGTTCAGCGTGTAGAAGTGCAGGCCAGGCGCGCCGCGCGCGAGTAACTCGCGGCACTGCTCGGTCGCCCACTCGATGCCGACTGCCTGCGTGCGCTCGTCGTCGTCGCCGGCGCGCTCGAGCGCGCGGTCGAGCTCGGGGGGAAGGCGCGCGCCGCACAGCGCGGTCATGCGCCGGATCGACGCGCTGCTCACGATCGGCATGATGCCGGGCACGATCGGGGCGGTGATTCCCGCGGCGCGCGCGCGCGCCACGAACGCGAAGTAGTCGGCGTTGTCGAAGAACAGCTGCGTGATCAGGAAGTCGACGCCGGCAGCGACCTTCTGTACCAGCATCGCCAGGTCGCTCTCCGCGCTCGGTGCGCGCGGATGCGTCTCGGGGTAGCAGGCGGCGCCCACGCAGAAGTCGAAGCCGCCGCGGATCAGCGCCACGAGCTCGTTCGCGTAGCACAGCGCGCCGGGCGGCGGCGCGTAGTGCTCCGGCGGATCGCCGCCCAGCGCGAGCACGTTCTCGATGCCGAGCGCTCGCAGCTGGCCGAGCGTGGCCGTGAGCTCGTCGGCGCTCGAGCCCACGCACGTCAGGTGCGACATGGCCGTGATTCCGATCTCGTCCTGGATGCGCGCCGTGAGCTCGACGGTCTTGCGCCGCGTGGAGCCGGCGGCGCCCCAGGTGACTGACACGTACGCCGGCGACAGCTCCTTCAGCTCGGCGATGGCACGGAACAGCGACTCGAAGCCCGCCTCGGTCTTGGGCGGGAAGAACTCGAACGAGACGATCGCCCGGCCTCGCCCGAATCGGTCGCGGATCCGCATGACTTCCTCGCCTGCTGCGCCCGGGAGTGCCTCAAGGCCGCTCGGGCAAGCTCCGATTCTACCGGCGTGAACGCTTCTGCGCGCGCGCGCCGCCGAGTCCTGACTTCCCGGATCCCGATCCGCTTCATGGCCGAGGGCGCCGAGGGCGTCGGTCACCTGAAGAACGTGTCCCGAGCCGGCCTGCTGGTGCGCTCGAGCGACCTGCCGCGCCCCGAGTGCCCGATCTCACTCGCCTTCGAGAACCCGGAGTCGGGCGAGTCGATCAACCTGCGCGGCGAGGTGCGCTGGACCACGTCCGACCCCGCGCCCTCGTTCGGCGTGCAGCTCCACGAGCCGCCCCGCGAGTTCGTCGACTTCTTCCGCTGGGCCGTCGAGCAGCTGGAAAAGCCAGACCCCGACTGATTGACTTCGTTCGCCTGCGGCTCACTGCGCGGTCCTTCGGACCTTGCGCGCGAGGCTCAGGGCGGCCTTCGCCTCGCCCCTGATTGACTTCGCTCGCCGCAGGCGAGCGTAGCCCATGAAACACAAGAGCCCGGAGCCGTTTCCGACTCCGGGCTCTCTCTCAGCAGAGAGTGTGTGACTTGCTCAGAACTCCTGTCGCCAGAAGACTGGCTTCACCGGGTCGACGGTCGGCAGACCGCCCAGGTGCTGGACCTCACCCATCGAGGTCTGCGCCGTCGAGTTCATCACCACGGTGCCGTCGGAGCCCTTCGAGACCGTGATTCGCGGGTTGGTCGGCGCGCCGTTGCCCAGCGGCTGACTGCGCACCGTCGTCACGCTTCCACCCGAGCCGCTCGAGCCGTTGGTGCCGGTGAGCACGCCCACGCCATTGGCCAGCGTCCAGGCGTACTCGAGCGTGTCACCACCGAGCGCGCAGCTCCCGTCCGCACCGGCGCCCGCGGCATCCGGCAGGTACGAGAGGGTCAGCACGACGCCCTCGAAGATGATCATGTCGGTCATGAACTTCTCACCGTTCGGGATCCGGAAGAAGTAGCCCTTGTCGTCCGGGTTGTCGTCGCGATCCGTGTAAGTGATGTCAGTGAGTCCGTCGTGCGGGCTCGACGCGGTCTCGTAGATGGGCAGGTTCGACGGGAACGCACCCGCGCCGGTCGGCGTCGTGTCCTGGACCACCCAGAACCGGTTGTTGTCGTCGTACTGGCCCGTGATCGCGTTCGGGTCGCTCGCGGCCACACCGGCATAGCCGAGATCGGCGCGCTCGCCGCTCGCAAACGTCAGCGTCAGCACGTCCTGACCCTTCACCTTCATGATCGCAGCACCCGCACCTGTGAAGATGCTGTGGTAGTGCTTCACGCCCGCGGCGACCGTCGCCACGGGAGCCTGGAACAGGATGCCCGCGGGCCACACGGTCGTGGGCACCACGCCGCCGGTCAGCACGCCGACCGCGGAGATGTCCCACTTCCACAGCTGGCCGCCGAGGTCGCCTTCGTAGATCACGTCGGCGAATCCATCCTCGTCGAGGTCGAGCACCGAGGGCTCTGCCGCCATCGCGTACTTCATGTTGGACAGCGTGCCCGTGGCCGTGGGCTTGAGCTGCGCCAGGACCGAGCCGTCCTTCAGGCGCACGATGAAGATGCCCTTGCCCGCCGCATAGCTCGGCGAGTTCGGGTCACTCACGTAGACGCCCATGTTCGGGTTGCCTTCGTTGGTGTAGCCCGCGGCGAAGATCGCCACCCACTGCTCGATGCAGTCGTAGCCGACGCCGCAGTGGTCGCCCGTGCCGGCCGCCGCCTTCACGCGCACGCGCGTGACGATCGGGCGCGACCAGGTCTGGCCGAGGCTCGCGTTCGTGAACTCCCACATGAGCCGCGGGTACGGACCGTGGTTGCCACTCGACGCGTTCGGGTCAGTGACGTCGAGGGCCAGGATGCCCGCGCCGCCTTCGCGCATCGGAGTGAGTAGCACGGTCGTCCAGTCGGTCGGGTCCTTCACGTTGTCGCTGTTGTAGTCGATCCACGCGTCGGCCGCGGTCGGCTCGCCGTCGACGAAGTACTGCTTCGCGATGTTGTCGCGCGGCAGGAGCTTCAGCTTGGGCAGGAGGAACCCCGGCACGTAGCCGAAGACCTCGTGACCGGTGCCCGGCGTGTAGTACTCGTCGCCCACGACGCTGGCGCTGGGGTCGACGAAGGTGCCTGCGCGGAAGCCGTGCAGGAAGCCGTCGTTCGCACCGACGTAGAGCACGCGTTCGCGGTGGGCGAACTTGCCCATGAAGCTGTTCGGGTCAGTCACTGGCCCGAAGCCGGTCTCGAAGCGCATGGTGCCGGGCGGCGGGCCCACCACGACCGGGCTCGAGTGGAACACGTCGCCGAACACGAACGGCCGCACCGCGTTGGGATCGTTGCCGTCCTCGCGGAAGGCGTCCTTGCCGGTCACCCAGTTCACGATCGAGCTGCCCAGGCGCTTGTAGGACACCGCGCCGTTCGGGTCGTTCGGATCGGTGATCGACGCGTCGGTGCGCGGCTGCGGGTAGCGGTCCTTGTCGGAGTCGACCAGGCCCAACATCACCGTGGTGAGGTTGGTCGCGCTGGCAGTCACCTGGTTCGGATCCACCAGGTTCGCGTCCGTGAACGGAATGCGCGTGGTGCCCTTGGTGGTGTAGAGCGTCCGGCTGTTGTAGTCCTGGATCATCGTGTTCGCGGCATCCCAGTGCGGGTGACGCGGCTCGAAGAACAGGTTCGTGACCGGGTCGATCGCCGGGTTGTTGTTGTCGTCGAGCACCTGCAGGTCGGCCGACAGCGTGTAGGCCTCCAGGTGACCCGGCCACACCGGCTTGTGTCCGCTGGGCACGAAGTAGGCCGTGTAGAAGCCGTTGCCGAACGCACTGCGCGTAGCGGGCACGGTGGCCGAAGTCAGCGTGGTGTTGCGCGCGATGATGTCGGTGATCGCACCGGTCAGCGAGTCCGCCAGGTCGTTGGCGTTGTTCGACTGGAAGTAGAGGCCGTGACCCTGGGTCGCGGCGTTCTGCAGGATCGTCGAGGCGACCGTGAAGCCGACCGTGTAGGTGATCACGTTCTGGTTGCCCGACAGGGTCGTGCGCAGGTCGGTCGCGTAGAGCTTCTTCGCGACGTCGTCGAGGTAGCTGCCGTCGCTGGTGTACGGCGACGGGAAGGTCTGCGCGAACGAGTCACCGCCGTTGGGCGCGGAGTGCGTGTAGTGGTCGTTGTTGTCGCTGGTCGGCAGACCGTCGGTGATCGCCACGATGAACAGCTTCTCGCACGAGCTCGTGACCGGGCTCTGCGGAGCCGAAGACGCGGCGACCGTCGCGCCGGTCAGGCTGCGGTTGTACTGGGGGTACTTGCCGAGCTTGTCGGCGCCCGCGAGATAGCGCGCGGTGTCGACCAGCGTCTCGGACAGCGGCGTGCCGCCGCTCGCCGGCAAGGAGGCCAGCGTGGACAGCAGCGTCGCCTTGTTGTTCAGGTCGGGCACCACGACGGTGTAGCCGCCGTTCGAGCCCGAGTCGTAGCGCGAGAGACCGAACTTCACGCGGTCGGGCTGGCCGTCGATGTTGACGTTGTTCACGAGCTGGGTGATCGCGTCCTTGCCGGCGCCGTTGCGGTCCTCGGCGATGAACGGCACAGGCGTGTGACCCAGGTAGATCTGCTGCACGATCCACCACAGGTAGTTGGGCGGATAGTCGGTCGTGCTGGTAAACGACACGTCGGGCGCAGTGATCACGGTGTAAGGCTGGCTCACCGTCGTGGTGCTGGTCTTCTTGCGCGCGCGCGTGGTGGTCGAGCAGGTCCAGCCCGCGGGCACGTTGGTGCAGCCCAGCGGCATGTTCCAGCACTTGATCGTGGCCGAGCCGCCCTGCGGGTTGCTGTCGTCCTGGTCGTCATTGGGAATGTTGGTGCCGTTGTTGTTGCAGCCCGCGGCGGTGGGGTTCGTCTGCGGGACGCACACCGACTTGTTCGCGTTCACGTCCGCGGTGGCCGCGAAGATCTGGCAGGTCGGGCGGAAGTCCTCCGCCGACCCCGTGTAGAGCTTCGTCGCGTAGGTCGTGGTGCAGCCCGAGGTCGTGCCGCAGTAGTACGTGCTCGAGCTGGCCAGGAACGACGCCGGGAAGTTCGTGACGTCGTTCGCCTTGTTCCACCAGGTGATGGTGGTCGGATAGTTGGCGCCGCGCGCAGTGAGATACGCGTCGGGCAGGATGATGTTCTTCATCGAGCCCGAGGTATCGAACTGCAGCATGACGATCGGCGGGACGGTGCGCGACAGGATGTCGAGGTCACCGGCCTGCGCGCGGACCTCGCGCGCGAGCGCGAGCGCTGCGAAGAGCGACAGGATGCGGACGAGACGCTTCGAGGCCATTAGTAACCCCCACCCTCCGAGACGCTGTACTGGATCTGGATGTGACCGATGCTGTTGGCGGCGTCGCGCGTGGTGACGTCCGCCGGGTAAGCCATGGCTTTGCCGTTGGTCGAGTTGTGACCGCCGATGCGAAGGTCGTTGCCCTTGCGGGTCTTCGGCGTCGCTCCGGCCGCAGGCTCGACCTTGGCCGGCGTCGCCGGCAGACCGCCGTTCTCGGGCTTGCCGGTGCTCACCTCGATCGGGTTGCCGTAGGCGTCGGTCACCATCGCCGGGTCGTAGAACTGGAGCCTGGTGGCGTCGACGCTGGTGAACCCGGACAGGTACAGGTCGAACAGACCGACCTTGATCTTCGCGAGGCCGGACTCGGCGGCGTACAGCGACGCGTCCTTGCGCCGCGAGCCGCCACTGCCGATGGCCTCGTCGCCGGCGCGCTGTAGCGCCGAGAGCGCGAGCGCGCTCATGAGCAGCAGCACGATCACCGAGATCAAGAGCGCCATGCCGCTCTCGTCGCGCAGCGCGCGAGTCAGTCTCTGGTTCTTTGTGTGAGTCATGATTGGGTCAGGTCCATTCCGATGTTGATGTTGCGAGGCAGGATGCTCGCGCTGAAGCTGCGGCGGCGGAACGTGTCCGGAGTCGGGTCGCCGTCGCGGTTGGCCAGCTTCGGGCGCGAGCCCTGCAGGTGGCCCGAAGCGGCGTTGATCTGCTCTTCCCGCACGGTGCGCGCCGTGAGACTCACGCGCACCCGGCGGATCGCGTCGTTGTTGGCCACGGTCGGCCCCGCGGGCGGGTCGGGGTTGTTGAGGTCGTTGACGGGAAACTCGCTGTCCCCTTCGTCGACCCCGACGCCCGCAGTCACCGCGCGCACGGCGCCGTCGCTGACGCCCGGGTTGTCGAGCCAGAACTCGACCTGGAAGTCCTCGACCTGCGAAGCCAGGAGCAGCGTGTTGCGCCGCAGCTCCATGGTCTTCTCGTTGAGCTCGTAGATGTTCGCGGGCACGACGACCATATCGGTCACGTCGGCGCCGAGATAGTTGAAGGCGTTCTCGCCGGCCGGCACGTCGAACGTGAGGTCCCACTTGCCGGGGCCCGGGATGTTGATGCTCAGGATGCGCGCGCAGTACGACTTGGTGTGCGAGGCGACGATCACGCCCTGGCCCGCGACCAGGTCGGGGTTGCCGTCGCCGTCGACGTCGAGCAAGGGGATCTCGACCACGCCCAGCGCGCTGACCGCCGACACCGGCAGGCCGTCGTACACGTCGATCTGCCCCTCGAGCCCGGGCGCCGGCTGGTTCATGGGCGGCACGAAGCCGTTCGAGGACAGACACAGCCGGTCCGCGTGGTCCTTGCCGCCGTCGATGCTCGCCACCGCGGCGCGCGGCGGCACCATGAAGCCGGCCATGCGCGCGTCGAACGAGATCATGTCGAGAGTGAGTCGCGCAGACTCCTGCACGTCGAGCGCGCGGTCGTTGCTGGTGAACACGCGCTTCTGGTTGGCGAAGACCGTGAAGAGCTGAGCGGTGACCACGCCGAGGATGACCACCACGACCATCATCTCGATCAGCGTGAAGCCCGCGGCGGAGAGAGTGCGCTTGCCCATGATCAAGGAATCCTCTTGGTGGCCGTGAGCTGGACCACGTTCGTGGCGCTGGTCGCCGCGTTCAGCCAGGTCACCTGCACGACCACGCGCGCCATGCCGGCCTCGGGGTCGCCCGGAGTCACCGTGATCTGGCGGTTGAAGCGCGTGCCGTCTTCCTGGTCGTTGCCGACCTGGATCGGGTTCTTCGCGTCGGGCGTGGTGGCGTTGGTGGAGAGGAACAGGTCGCCGGGCTGCTGCCGGGCGTCGAGGTCGTCCATCGCCTCGCGCGCCAGGAACATCGCCTGCTGCATGTTCTTGCTGCGCGCAGTCATGCGGATCGCCGTGAGCTGCGCGACCGCGATCGACATCAGGCCGATGCCCAGGATCGCCATCGCGATCATGACCTCGATCAGCGTGTAACCCGACTCGTCGCGCGATAGCTTGCGAGTGACCGTGTGCTTCATGGCGGTCACTTCCAGCTCTGCGAGGCGTCGTCCCACGCCATGGTGTGCACCGCGCCCAGCGGCTCGACCAGCACGGCGAGCAGCATCTGGTCGTTGTCGGTCACGTACACGCCACCGGCGCCCGCGCCCCAGTCGTCGGGCGCGGAGAGAGTCACCGGGGTGCCGCGCGACGAGAACACCACCATCGGCACGCCGAAGTCGGGGTCCTTGGGCAGCGTCATGCCGTCGTCGAGCGAGCCCATCACGCCGTCGGTGATCTGCTTCGACTGGTCGTCCGGCGGGATCGGCGCGGTCTTCAGCGCGTTCTGGCCGTGCCGGCCGTAGAGGCTGATCTCGGCACTCTGGCTGCCGCTGGGCCCGAAGATCGGGCGGATGCCGTCGCCGAAGCTGATCTTGCCGTCGCCGTCGGTGTCGGTCACGATCGTCGCGATCTGACCGACCTCGAACGGCAGCGTGCCGTTGGTCGGCTCCGAGAACACGACGAACGTGGTGCGTCCGTCCGTGACCGCCTGCGAGCGCGCCTGGTTCAGCACGTTGGCGATCGAAGCTGCGTACTTGCGAGTCTCTTCGTGCCGCGAGTAGCCGCGCAGCGACGCCAGACCCAGCACGGTCATGATGCCGATGATCGCGACCACGGTCATGATCTCGATCAGCGAGAAACCCGCGTGGGTACGAAAAGTCTGCATGGTGCTCCGCCTCCGGGCGGGGGAAGGAGCAACGGGCATGCCCCGGCGCGGGGCCCGCAGCGCGCGCCGCAGCGCGCACTCTTTGCCGACCCCGCAAACGTTGCGCGCCTGCTTGCAGAGCGGGCGCGGTTCCGTCACAACTGGTCCCTCTCTCAGTTAAGGAGCGACCCGCGTGCCGAACCCCCTGGGCATCGACCGGACCCGAAAGACTCTCGCGGAGCTGCAGGCGCCGCTCGGGCGCGCAATTGCCGCCGCACGCACGCGCGACATCGACGAGCAACAGGTCGCCGTTGCTCGGCTCGCCGACGTCGCGACCCGGCTGCGCGCCGCCCAGGACCTGGCGGCCTGGGCCGAGTCCGCGGGCGGGATCTACCGCGAGCAGGCCGCGGTGTTCGCCGGCCAGGTGGTCTCGGACGTGTCGCGGCTGGTGCGCGACCACGGCCCCGAGCACGGACTCACCGCCGCCGACCTGCCCAGCGAGGAGAGCCAGGCGTTCGCGCGCGAAGCGCTGTCCGAGGAGCGCGTGCGCGCGATCGGGCGCGCGGTGGCCGCGCAGCGCGGACGGAACGACTGCCCGCTCGACGAGACCCTCGTGCTCACGCGCGACGCCGCGCGCTCGTTCGCCGAGTCCGAGGTGGCACCGCAGGCCGAGCGCATCCACCGCCACGACGAGCTCGTGCCGGAGTCGTTCATCAAGAACATGTCGGAGCTGGGTTACTTCGGTCTCTCGATCCCCGAGAAGTACGGCGGCGTCGAGATGGGCAACGTGGCCATGGTGATCACCACCGAGGAGCTGTCGCGCGCCTCGCTCGCGGCGGCCGGCTCGCTGATCACGCGGCCCGAGATCCTGGCCAAGGCGCTGCTCGCGGGCGGCACCGAGGCGCAGAAGGCGCACTGGCTGCCCAAGATCGCGGCGGGGGAGCTGATGGTCGGCATCTCGGTGACCGAGCCCGACGTGGGCAGCGACGTCGCTTCGGTGAAGTGCCGCGCCGAACGCGCGACACAGAACGGTGTCGCTGGCTGGGAGATCAACGGGCCCAAGGCCTGGTGCACCTTCGCCGGCCGCGCCGACGTGCTGGCCGTGCTGTGCCGCACCGACCCCGACATGTCGAAGGGCAACCGCGGACTCACGCTGTTCATCGTGCCCAAGCCGCGCGCGCTCGGGCACGAGTTCGACTTCTCGCAGCCCGGCGGCGGGCGCCTGGTCGGCAAGGCCGACGCCACCCCCGGCTACCGCGGCATGCACTCGTTCACGCTCTCGTTCGAGCGCTGGTTCGTGCCCGCCGACCACGCCGTGGGCGGTGAGTCGGGCATCGGCAAGGGCTTCGTCCTGCAGATGGGCGGCTTCGCCGCGGGCCGGCTCCAGACCGGCGGCCGCGCCTGCGGTCTGGCGCAGGCAGCGCTCGAGAAGACGGCCGAATACGTGGTCGACCGGGTCCAGTTCGGCAAGCCGCTGATCGACTTCCAGCTGACGGAGTACAAGCTGGGCTGGATGGCCACGCAGGTCGCCGCGGCGCGCGCCATCACCTACGCCGCCGCCGCCGCCATGGACGAGGACGAACGGCGCGCGGCGCCCTACGCGTCGCAGGCCAAGCTGCTCGCCTGCGACGTCGCGGTCGCGGTGAGTCAGGAGGGGCAGCTCCTGCACGGCGGCTGGGGCTACGCCGAGGAGTACGCGATCAGCCGCTACGTGGTCGACGCCCAGGTGCTGCCGATCTTCGAGGGCGTGAAGGCGACGCTCCTCTTGAAGGTGATCGGGCGGGCGCTGGTCGCCTAGCGCGCGGGCGCGGCGGGCAAGCTCTCGAAGGGAGTCACCCGCACCACGATCAGCGAGTCACTCGTGCCGGCCTCGGCGCGCGCGCCGGCCGGGAAGCCCGCGCCGCGCTCGGCCGCCTCTTCGGCGACGCCCGCGAGCGCGAGCGACTCGCCGGGCCGGACCCGCAGCGCCGTGGCGGCGCCCAGCTCGCGGATCGTGCCGCGCCGGCCCTGCTCCGCCATGATCGGCGTGATCTCGAGCTCGATCTCGCCGGTCCCCAGCGTGCGCGGCCGCACGCGGAAGCCGCTCTGCACCGGCACCAGCGCCACCTCGCCGCCGAAGTGCAGCGGCACCTCGGTCCCGGTCCAGACGTCGGCCGTGCGGCCCTCGAGCACCACCACGCTGGCCGCGACCGAGTGCGTGCGCGCGCCCGCGCCGGCGCCGGCCGACACGCGCGCCACCCGGAACGTGCCGCGGTCGCTCCAGCCGCCGATGCGCGCCGCGGCGCCCTCGAGCGAGTCGCGGCTGCGGGTCTCGGACTCGATCCGGTACTGCGCCAGCGGCCGGTCCAACGTCTCGAGCGCCGAAAGCGCCTGCTGGATCGCCGCCGGATCGCCTTCCAGCACCAGGCTGCCTCCGTGGGCGTCCGCCACGGCGCTGCCGTCCGGCCCGAGCATGGGCGCGACCAGGGGGGCCAGCTCCTCGGCCGTGCGCGAGCGCGGCTCGTAGATGCGGAAGCCGGCCTGCGCGAGGGCGTTCCCCGCGACCAGCACACACAGGACCGCGGCGATGACTCCGGCCCTCATGGCCGCTCGGATCGGCGCCGCGGCCGCGCCGACTTGACTCCTTCGGACGCCCCCTTACGATGCGGCCCCGCCGACCCATCACAAGGAGACCCCCATGGCAGCCAAAGTCCGCCCGCTCCACAACCGGCTGATCGTCCAGCGCATCGACGAGGAGTCGAAGACCGCTGGCGGGATCATCATTCCCGACACCGCCAAAGAGAAGCCGACCGAGGGCAAGGTGATCGCCGCCGGCCCCGGCAAGCGGGACGACAAGGGCAACCTGATCGCCATGGACGTCAAGAAGGGCGACCGCGTGCTCTTCTCGAAGTACTCCGGCAACGAAGTCACGCTCGACGGCGAGGACACCCTGATCATCTCCGAGGACGACGTCCTCGCGATCCTGGAGTAGCGGCGATGGGTGCCAAGGAGCTTCGCTTCGACGAGGCCGCGCGCCGCGGCCTGCAGCGCGGGGTCGACGCGCTCGCCGACGCCGTGAAGGTCACCATGGGACCGCGCGGCCGGAACGTGCTGATCGAGAAGAGCTGGGGCGCGCCGACCTCGACCAAGGACGGAGTCACCGTCGCCAAGGCGGTCGAGCTCGAGAACAAGTTCGAGAACCTGGGCGCGCAGATGGTGAAGGAGGTCGCATCGAAGACCTCGGACGTGGCCGGCGACGGCACCACCACCGCCACCGTGCTCGCGCAGGCGATCTACGCGCAGGGCCTGAAGCTCGTGGCCGCGGGCGCGGCGCCGATGGCGCTGAAGCGCGGCATCGACACCGCGGTCGCCGCGATCACCGAGCAGCTCGCCAAGAGCTCGCGCAAGGTGCGCGGCAAGGACGAGATCGCGCAGGTCGGGCGTGTCTCGTCCAACGGCGACGAGTCGATCGGCGCGATGATCGCCGAGGCGATGGAGAGAGTCGGCAAAGAGGGCGTGATCACCGTCGAGGAAGCCAAGACGATGGACACGGAGCTCGACGTGGTCGAGGGCATGCGCTTCGACCGCGGCTATCTCTCGCCCTACTTCGTGACCAACCCGGAGCGCATGGAGGGCGCGTACGACGACCCGTATCTCCTGATCCACGAGAAGAAGATCTCGAACATGCGCGAGCTGGTGCCGCTGCTCGAAGCGGTGGCGCGCTCGGGCAAGGCGCTGATCATCATCGCCGAGGACATCGAGGGCGAGGCGCTCGCGACGCTCGTGGTCAACAAGATCCGCGGCACGCTGAACGTGGCCGCCTGCAAGGCGCCGGGCTTCGGCGACCGCCGCAAGGCCATGCTGGAAGACATCGGTGTGCTGACCGGCGGCAAGTCACTCTCCGAGGACCTGGGCGTGAAGCTCGAGAACGTGACTCTCGCCGACCTGGGCCGGGCCAAGCGCGTGGTGCTGGACCGCGAGAACACCACGATCATCGGCGGCGCGGGCAAGAAGTCCGACATCGAGGGCCGTATCGCGCAGATCCGCAAGCAGATCGAAGAGACCGACTCCGACTACGACAAGGAGAAGCTGCAGGAGCGGCTGGCGAAGCTGGCGGGCGGCGTGGCGGTGATTCGCGTCGGCGCCGCGACCGAGGCCGAGCTGAAGGAGAAGAAGGCGCGCGTCGAGGACGCGCTGCACGCCACTCGCGCGGCGGTCGAAGAGGGCATCGTGGCGGGCGGTGGCGTGGCGCTGGTGCGCGCCGAGAAGGCGCTCGCAGACCTGGGTCTCTCGGGCGACGAGGCGCTCGGCGCCGAGATCGTGCGTCACGCGGTGACTGCGCCGCTGCGCCAGATCGCCATGAACTCGGGCCAGGACGGCTCGGTCGTGCTCTCGCGCGTGCGCGAGAAGGGCGGTGACTTCGGCTACAACGCCGCCACCGAGCAGTACACCGACCTGGTGAAGGACGGGATCATCGACCCGACCAAGGTGGTGCGCAGCGCGCTGCAGAACGCGGCCAGCGTGGCGGGCCTGCTCATCACCACCGAGGCGGCGATCGTCGACAAGCCCGAGCCCCCCGCGCCGATGCCGGGCGGTGCGCCCGACATGGGCGGGATGGGCGGAATGGGCGGCATGGGTGGCATGCCGGGCATGGGCGGAATGGACTTCTAGGGCGCCATGCAGGCCGCCTGACAGTCGGACTCCCAGCCGTCGCAGCCGTCGAAGGCCGCGTCGCGCTGGCTCACGATCGTCGAGCGCGCCTCGACCAGAGTGTTCTTCACGTCCGAGCGGCACAGGATGCGCGCCGCGCCCTCGACCAGCTCGTTGCAGCTGCGCGCCTGCATCGCCGCGTTCGAGACCGCGTAGGCCGTGTCGCACGAGGCCACGCGCACCACGAAGCGGTGACACTGCGCGGAGACTGCCCGGCAGATCGACGTGCAGTGCGTCGATCCGGTGTAGCTGCCCGGCCCCGCCAGCGTGGGCGCCACGCTGATGTTCCCGCAGATCGCCTCGTCGGTGAACGGGCTGGCGAACCCGACCGCATGAGCCAGCGATGCGAAGCCGAGAGACAGAGCCAGGACCCCGAACAGAACCGAGCGCATGAGCGAGCCCCCTGTGTGTGCCGGAATGGCGCTCCACTCCTCGGCCCGGGAGAGTGAGTCCTGATGTTAGGATGCGCTCATCCCGAGACGGTGCTGGCTAGAACACCACCGTGCGCCGGCCCAGCGCGACGATGCGGTCGTCGAGGTGGGCGCGCACGGCGCTGGCGAGCACCATGCGCTCCACGTCGCGGCCCTTGCGCACCAGGTCTTCGACCGTGTCGCGGTGGGAGCAGGCCACGACGTCCTGCGCGATGATCGGGCCCTGGTCGAGGTCCGACGTGGCGTAGTGCGCGGTCGCGCCCACCAGCTTCACGCCCCGCTCGTGCGCCTGGTGGTAGGGCCGCGCACCCACGAACGCGGGCAGCGTGCTGTGGTGGATGTTGATGATGCGCTCGGGGTAGCGTGCGATGAACTCCGCCGAGAGCACCTGCATGTAGCGGGCGAGCACGACCAGGTCGATGCGCTCGCGCTCGAGCAGCTCGAGCTCGCGCGCCTCCTGCGCGGCCTTGCTCTGCTTGTCGATCGGGAACACGCGCCAGGCTACACCGAACTGTGTCGCGATCGGCTCGAGCTCCGGATGGTTCGAGATCACGAGCGGGATCTCGCAGCGCAGCTCGCCCAGGCGGTGCCGGATCAACAGATCGTACAGGCAGTGCTCGAAGCGCGACACGAAGATCGCCACGCGCTTGGCGCGGTCCGAGTAGGAGATGCGCCAGCGCATCTGGTAGCGGCCGCACTCGATGCGCAGGAGCTCCTCGAGCTGCGCGCGCGGCAGGTCCAGGTCGGCCAGGTCGAACTGGATGCGCTGGCTGAAGATGCGGTCCACCGGGTCCAGGTGCTGCTGCGCCTCGCGGATGTTCGCGCCGTGGTCGTGCAAGAGGGACGCGAGCGCCGCGACCAGGCCCTTGCGGTCGGGGCACGAGACCACCAGCGTCGCGGTCTCGCTCACTTCGTGCCTCCCAGGAGTGACTGCGCCACGGCGATGCACGCCTGGCGCGCGGTGCGCCCGCTGCGCGTGCCGCGCTCGAGCGCGAAGCGCAGCACGCCGCGCTCGAACTCCTCGGGGCTGACTCGGCCGGCGAGGCCGAGCTCTCGCGCGTGGTGGCGGGCGATCCGCAGGTAGGTCTCCTGGTCGAAGGCGAAGAACGGCAGCAAGAGCCCGAAGCGGTCCGAGAGCGAGACTTTCTCTTCGGCGGTCTCGCCCGGGTGCAAGAGGCCGTCGGGGTCGAGCACCGCCTCGCGATTCTCCGACATCCGCTCGGGCACCAGGTGGCGGCGGTTCGAGGTGGCGATCACCAGCGCGTTCTGGGGCCGCGCCTCGAGGCCGCCGTCGAGCTCGGCCTTGAGCTGCTTCCAGCTCGTGTCGTTCTCCTCGAACGACAGGTCGTCGCAGAACACCGCGAAGCGCCCGCGCCGGACGCGCAGCGCGGGCCAGAGCTCGGACAGCTCGAGCAGCGCGTCGCGCCGCACTTCGATCAGCCGGAAGCCCGCGGCGCCGAACTCCGCCAGGAGCCCGCGCACCGCCGAAGACTTGCCCGTGCCGCGCTCACCGTAGAGCAAGGCGTCGAGCGCGGGCTCGCCGCGCGTGAAGGCCGCGATGTTCGCGCGCAGTCTCTCGACCGAGCGCTCCACGCCGATGAGTCCGTCCAGGGGGTACACATCGGGGTGTCGGATGGGCTCGAGCCGGCCGCGACGCCAGCGGTACGCGAGCGCCTCGCGCGTGCTGCGGCGCCGGGTCGCCATGAGCTAGAGCTTCAGGCGGCTTCGCTGACCCGAACCGCGCGGCGCGAGCAGGCCGATCAAGATGCCGACGAGCGTGATGCCCGAGCCCGCCGCGAGCGACTTCCAGCGCGCGGTCGAGCTCGCGCGCGAGGCGTCGTCCTCGAGCACGCGGTTGCGCTCCTTGAGCTGCGCGAGCTCCTCCAGCGAGGCGGCCTGCGCAGTGACCTTCTGGTCGAGCTCGGTCGCACGCGCCTCCGCGGCGGCGAGTTTCTCCTTCAGCTTGGGCAGCGCCACGCTCGCGGGCTCTTCGTTCACCAGGTTGCCGATCGGGATCCAGCCCTCGGTCTCGCCGGGGATCCGCACCTGGACCCACTCGCCTTCGACCGAGAGCTTCTGCGCGGGCAGGCCGGCAGTCAGCGTCTTCAGGATGCGGAACTCGAGCCCGGGCCCGGAGCGCACGTACACGCGCACCTCGCCGCCGAGATAGTCCGCTCCGCGCGCGAACGGTGCGGCCCAGAAAGCCGCGAGTGCCACGGTGGCCGCGTAGAGCCTCACGGCCAGACTCTCTACCACCTCGCGCGCCCTCCTTCCACTCAGAAGAACAGGCGGCTCGCGCCCAGCGCCGCCGCCACCCCCGCGAGGTCCGCCGCCAGGCACGCCAGCACGGTGTGGCGCGACGCACGCACGCGCACGCTGCCCAGGTAGAGCGCCAGCACGTAGAACGTGGTCTCGCTGGAGCCGTTGATCACGCAGGCCAGGAAGCCCGGGAACGAGTCAGGCCCGTAGTGCTGCATGGTCTCCGTCATGACCGCGAGGGCGCCGCTGCCCGAGAGCGGCCGGATCAGCGCCATGGGCAGCGCCTCGGCGGGAAAGCCCACGAGCCCCGTGACCGGCGCCACCGCGGAGACCAGCGCGTCGAGCGCACCCGAGGCCCGGAACAGGCCCACCGCGACCAGGATCGCCAGCAGGTACGGCAGCACGGTGACTGCGATCGCGAGCCCCTCGCGCGCGCCCACGATGAACGCGTCGTACACGGGGATGCGCCGCGCGAAGCCGGTGAGCGCGATCCCGGCCATGAGCGCCGGCAGGAGCCACGACGAGAGCACGTCCTTGGCCGTGGCGAAGGTGGGCTCGGCGGAGAACGCGCGCAGAACCCCGACCAGCACGGCGGCCAGACACACCATCGCGACCGCGGAGCGCACCGGGGTCGCGAGCGGGACGGGCGCCGCGAGCTTCTCCGCTTCGGCCAGGGCCGCGAAGTCGAGCGCCGGCGCGGCGGGGGGAGTCACTGACTCGGGCACGGCCGCGCGCTCGGGCGCGAACACCGGCCAGCGCTCGAGCAGCTTGGCCGCCACGATTCCGACCAGCGTCGCGCAGGCGCTGGCCACGAGCGAGGGCACGAGGATGCCCGCCGCGTTGTCCGAGCCGAGACTCGCGCGCACCGCGATCGCGCCCAGCGGCAGCACCGCGAGCCCCGAGGTGTTGATGGTGAGGAAGAGCGCCATGGCGTTGGTCGCGACACCGGGCCGCGCATTCAGTGACTCGAGCTCGCGCATGGCCTTCAGCCCGAAGGGCGTCGCCGCGTTGCCCAGGCCCAGCACGTTGGCGGCCAAGTTCATCACGATCGCGCCCATGGCCGGGTGATCGGGGGGCACGTCGGGGAAGAGCCGGCGCAGCGCGGGCGCGAGCGCGCGCGCGAGCCCGGCCAGAACGCCCGCCTCGCGCAGCACGCGCATGAAGCCCAGCCACAGCGCCATGACGCCGATCAGCCCGATCAGGATGTCGACGGCGCTCTTGGCCGCGGCCAGGGCCGCGTCGTTCACGTCGGGCATCTTGCCCGTGAGCGCGGCGGCGACCACCGCGCCGACGACGAGCGCCACGAAGATCCCGTTCAGCACTGGCTGCGGCTCCATCCTGGGGGGACGGATCGACTAGCGGGGAAACGCCTCCGGCAGGCCGCCGTCGACCGGCAGCACGGCGCCGGTCGTGGGAGTGTCCTGCCGCGCGAAGAACAGCACCGCGCGCCCGACGTGCTCGGGAGTGACTCGCGCGTGCAGCAGGTTGCGGTCGCGGTAGAAATCCTCGAGCTGCTCGGGCTCGAGCCCGCGCGCCGCGGCGCGCGCCGGGCCCACCTCGCGCCACAGACCCGACGGGTTCTCGGGCGCGCCGAACACGGCGTCGGCGTTGACCAGGTTCACGCGCACGCCGAACGCCGCCGCTTCGAGCGCCGCCACGCGCCCGAGCTGGTGCGCGCCGGCTTTCGAGGCGCTGTACGCGCCGAACTGCGCGCCGGGCGCGAACACGTTCTTGGTCGAGACGATCACCACGTTGCCGCCGCTCCCCTGGCGCTTCAGCTGCGTGAGACCTTCGCGCAGCGTGAGGAACGCGCCCGTGAGGTTCACGTCGACCGCGGCGCGGAAGTCGTCGAGGTCGAGGTCGGCGAGCGCGCCGCTGCGCGCGATGCCCGCGTTCACCACCACGAGGTCGACGCCGCCGAACAGCTGGGCCGCGTGCCGGAAGGCGTCGCGCACGTCGCCCTCGTCGGCGACGTCGGCGCGGAAGACTTCGACCGCCGGCCCGAGGCGCGCGCGCGTGGCCTCGAGCCGCGGCTCGTCCAGGTCGACCAGCAGGACCTGGGCGCCGGCGCGCAGCAGCTCGCGCGCCACGCCCTCGCCGATCGCCCCCGCGCCGCCGGTCACCAGCGCCACCTGGCCCGCGAGCGGCAGTGACTCGCCCTTGCCGAGCTTCGCCTGCTCGAGCCCCCAGTACTCCACGTCGAACAGGTCGAGCTCGGAAAGGCCTTCGTACTGGCCGATCGCCGTGGCCCAGATCTTCGTGCGCAGCGTGTGCTCGGCGATGTCGGCCGCCACGCGCGCCGCCGCGCGCGACTCGCCCGCCGCGACCAGGCCGATGCCCGGCAGCACCAGCACGCGCGGCGTGGAGTCGAGCATGGTGCGAGTGACTCCCCGCGCCGCCGTGCAGCGCTGGAAGTACTCCGTGTAGCGCCTGCGGTAGCCGTCGACCTCCTCGCGCAGCCGGGCGGCGAGTGACTCGTAGCTGGCGTAGGGCGGGCGCTCGACGAACAGGTACGGGCCCTTGGTGCGGATCACGTGGTCCGGCGTGATCGGCGGCGCCGCCGCGAGCGCCGGGCCCTGCGCGGCGGCCGCGAAGTGCAGGACCTCGTCGGAGCTCCGGTGCTCGAGCACGAAGCGCCGCCAGGGCCGGTCGGGATCGCCCGAGGCCGCGGCCAGCGCGCCGCGCACCACGGGCGCGATCTCGTTCCACTCGCGCATCGCGACCACCGGCCGCGCGTCGAGCGGCCGGCGGCCCTCGGTCTGCGACTCGATCTGCGCGCGCGCGCGTGCGACCAGCGCAATGTGACGCTCGTAGCTCGTCTTCGCGTCGTCGCCGAAGCTGAACAGGCCGTGCTTCTCGAGCACGAGCCCCTCCACGCCCGGGTCCTTCTCGAAGATCTCGGCCGCGCGCTTGGCCAGCGCGAAGCCCGGCATCACGTAGGGCACCCAGCCGACGCGCCCGCCGTACAACGCGCGCACGCGCTGCTCGCCGTCGGGCTGGTTGGTGAGCGCCAGGATCGCGTCGGCGTGTGAGTGGTCGACGAAGCGCGCCGGCAGGAACGCGTGCAGGAGTGTCTCGATGCTCGGGCTCGGACCCGACGCGTCGAGCATGGCGCGGCGCTGCTCGGCCACCATGTCCTCGTCGGACAGCGCATCGAGCGCGCGCAGCGCGACCAACGGCTCGAGCCGCAGCGCGGGCAGGCCCGCGGGCTCGATCTTCGCCAGGTCCCAGCCGCTGCCCTTCACGCACAGCACGTCGACCTCGCGCCCGAACAAGTCGCGCGCGCGCGACTTCACCGACGTGTTGCCGCCGCCGTGCAGCACCAGGTCGGGATCGGCGCCGATGAGTCGCGACGTGTAGACGCGCAGCGCGAGCGCCTCGCCCCACGCCGCGTAGCGCGCGCGGAACTCGCCGGACTCCGCGTCACTCCAGCGCTTCTGCATCGGGGGCAAACCTAGCAAACGTGCGGAGAGCATCGCTTGCTCGCCGCGCCGCGCGCGATACCCTCGAAGCGTCGGCTTCGGGCGCCTGCGTGGCGTCCGGTCCGGTCCATGCCGTCGACGGGCGGGCGGCGACCGGAGCGGGAGGCTGGGTCCCGCGCGACTTGGTGCGCCGCGGAAGGAGGTGGTCCGGAAGTGTCTCATTCGAACACAGTGACGGTAGAGGTGGTTACCAGCTAGGTCAGCCTGGCAACGGTGGCTGACTTGGCTTGGCCCAGGCACCACCCGAACCCCGAGGGTCCGCTTTGTCACTGAGCGGGCGGCCGTTCGCGGCTGCAGCACCTTCGGGGTTTTTCCTTACTCACTACCCGGGATCCGGAACAGGGAGCGGAGCGTGGAGTTCGAGCGGCGCTGCCGGGACCTCTTGTCTGCCCTTGCGCGCGAAGCGGACGGCGTGTCGTTCCACGTCGCCGACCGCGAGTCACCGAACGTGCTCTCCGCGTGGGACTCCGCGCACGTCGCGCTCGCGCTGCGCCACGTCGACGCCGCGGCCGCGGCCGCGGAGCTGCGCGCCTTGTACGCCAAGTGCCAGCGCAGCGACGGCCTGGTCTCGGGCGCGCGCGCGTTCGGCGCGGAGGCGCGCGCCGCCTATCAGGCGCAGGTCGGGCCGCTGTTCGGCGAGGACGAGCGCTCGATCCTGATCGCGCCGCCGGTCGCCGCCTATGCCGCCGCGCGCCTGGCGTTCGCGGGCGGCGCGAAGCTGCGCGACCTGCTCGAAGCCGGCACGCGCGAGCTCGACGCCATCTGGGGCCATCGCCTGCCGCCCGACACGGCGCTGCCGGTGATCCTCCACCCGCTCGAGTCCGGCTGCGCGCGCTCGGCGCTGTTCGACGAGCTCGTCGAGCAGGAATCCGACGAAGCGTGGCGCGACGAGAGCGCGACCTTGCTGCGCTCGGCGAGCGCCTGCCAGCTCGACCCCGAGCGCGCGCTGCGCGCCGGTCACGCCTTCGTGATCGAGGACCCGATCTTCTGCGGCTGGCTGCTGGTGGCGCTCGAGGCGTGCTCGCACGCCTGGGAGAAGCTCGGCGACGCCAACGTGTGTCTCAAGCTGCGCATCCGCTCGGAGATGATCGCCGAGGGCATCGCGAGCCGGCTGTGGTGGGACGAGCAGGAGATCTACACCGCCTGGAACCGCGGCCGGCAGGCCGCGCTGCGGGGAGTGACTGCCGGCGGGCTCGTGCCGGCCGCGGCGAAGAGCCTGCTCGACGAAGGCACGCCCAAGCGCGCCGTCGACCGGCACCTGCGGCCCGGGGCGTCGCCGCTCTGGGTCACGCAAGGTCTCTCGCTTCGGCCGATCAAGCGCGACGAGCGCGGCCCCGCCGCGGCGAACGGCGCGCAAGTGTCTGCGCTCGCGGCCTACTGGGCGCACCTGGTGCTGGCGCGCGCCGACCGCGGACCCGACGCGCGCATGGCCCGCACGCAGCTCGAGGAGCTCGCGCTCGCGCGCGGCTTCCACGAGTCGTTCACGGCCAGCGCGGAGGACCCGGAAGCGGACGGCAGTGACTCGTCGTTCTGGCCCGCGCTCGCCCTGGAGATGCGCGCCAACGAATAGGCGCTTGCCTGGGCTGCCCCGCGCGAGCTAGATTCGTTCCGCAGTCAGGAACGCTGTTCCAATCTGCGGAACGGAGAACCGAAGCCGTGGAGCTCTCGGGCGCGATCGACAAGGCGCTGGAAGTGCTGTTCCACCTGCACGAATCGGGCGGGACGCCGCGCGGGGTCTCGGAGCTGGGGCGCGCCCTCGAGCTGCCCAAATCGACCGCCCACCGGCTCCTGACCTCGCTTGCGCGGCGCGGGCTGGTCGAGCAGGACGCGCGCGGGCGCTACCAGCCCGGCATCGCGCTCCTCGCGCTCGGCCTGGGCGTGCTCGACCGCGAGCCGCTGGTCGCGGCAGCGCGCGCGGTGGTGGAGCGCGTGGCCGAGGAGCTGGGCGAGACGATCTTCCTGTCCGGCGCGCGCGCGGGCCGGCTCTACGTGCTCGACAAGCAGGAGGGCACGGGCTTCCTGCGCGCTGCTCCGCGCATCGGCGCCGAGATCCCGGCCCACGCCACCGCGATCGGCAAGGTGTATCTCGCGTTCGCGCCCCAGGCGCTCCGCCCGCTCGAGCCGCCGCTCGCGCGCTTCACGCCGGCCACCGTGGTCGACACGCGCGAGCTGGCGCGCGAGGTCGAGGCCGTGCGCCAGCGCGGCTGGGCCGCGATGCGCAGCGAGTGGATCCCCGACCTCGCGGGCGTGGCGGTGCCGATCCAGAGCGGCGGCCGGCTGTTCGGCGCGCTGGCCGCGGCCGGTCCGAGCAGTCACTTCGACGGGCGCGACGTGTTCCACACCGCGCTGCTCGCCGCGGCGCGCGAGGTCGAAGCGCGGCTCGGCGGCGAGCCGCGCGCAGAAGGAGAGGCGCGATGAAGGTCTGGATCGAGGGTCGGATCGTCGACGGAGCGGACGCGCGCATCCCGGTGACCGATCACGGGCTGCTCTACGGCGACGGCGTGTTCGAGGGCATCCGCCTGTACGGCGGGCGCGTGTTCCGGCTCGACTCGCACCTGGAGCGGCTGGGTCACTCGGCGCGCGCGATCGGGCTCGAGATCCCGGGTGGCCAAGCGGCGGTGCGCGAGATCGTGCTGGCCACCGCGCGCGCTTTCGGCCGGCCCGAGGGCTACGTGCGCCTGCTCGTGACTCGCGGCGACGGCGCGCTGGGCGTGGATCCGACGCGCTGTCTCCAGCCGCGGATCGTGTGCATCGCCTGCGAGATCGAGCTCTATCCCGAAGAGAAGCTGCGCGCGGGCGTCGACATGGTCACCGTGAGCTTGCGCCGGCCCCCTGCCGACGTGCTCGACCCGCGCGTGAAGAGCTTGAACTACCTGAACAGCGTCATGGCCAAGCGCGAGGCGCGGCTGCGCGGCGCCGACGAGGCGCTGATCCTGAACGCGGCCGGCATGGTGGCCGAGGCCGCGGTCGCGAACGTGTTCGCGTTCCGGCGCGGGGCGCTGCTCACGCCACCGGCCACCGACGGCGCGCTCGAGGGAGTCACCCGCATGTCGGTGCTCGAGCTCGCTGCCGGGCTCGGGATTCCGGCGCGCGAGCAGACCCTCTCGCGCATGGACCTGATCTCCGCCGACGAGGTGTTCCTGACGGGCACCGGCGCGCGCGTGGTCGGCGTGCGCACGCTCGACGGCGCGCGCATCGGCGTGCGCGCGCCCGGCCCGGTGACCGAGAAGCTCGCCGCCGAGTTCGGCGCGCTCGCGCGCCGCGACGGCCCCCTGTTCATGACGGCGGGCTAGCGGGCCGGCGGATCTTCATGTGGTGCGCGAGCTGCGCGGGCGCGTACGCGTGCGCGCGGCCCACCACGCACGCGCTGCGCGCGGCGCACGCGCCGGCGCAGGCGGGATCGGCGAGCCGCGTGTCGTAGCAGCGGCGCGCGTCGAGGCCACGCGCGCCCACCGCGAGACCCACGCACGCCTGCGCGCACGGCGCGGGGCAGCCGCTGCACGGGTCGAAGGGCGCCACCGGCTCCTCGCTGAGTGACTCGGGCACGAGCAGGACGGCCCGGATCGCGAGCCACGGCCCGTACTCGGGGTGGATCAGGACGCCGATCCGCCCCGGGGTGCCGAAGCCGGCGCGCCGCGCCAGCGCCACGATCGGCAGGTAGACGCCTTCGCGCCGATCGGCGTAGAAGGCGACCGCGGCGCGCGGCTCCCAGTGACTCGCCGCGGCCTCGAGCGCGCGGCGCACGTAGCGGTCGAGCGGGTCGTCGGTGAGCCCCGCCTCCGCCGATTCCTGGAAGCGCTCCCACAACGTGCGACCCGCGTTGCCCACGACCAGCGCGCCGCGCGCGCCCGGAGCGAGCTCCGCCGAGCGCCAGGGCGGCGACACGAGTGAGTCGTAGGCCGCGATCGGCAGACCGCCGCTGAGCGTCAGGCCGGCGCGCGCGAGCTGCGCGACCGCGCCCGCGACGCTCATCTGCCGCTCGCCAGCCGCGCGCCGGGTCCCAGCCCCGCGCGCGCGGCGAAGGCGTGCGCCGGCTCCTTGCCGCCGTCGGCGCGCACGCGCGCGACGCGCAGCGCCCCGCCGCGCAGCGCGATGACCAGGCCCGCGGGGTCGGCGCGAGTCAGCGTGCCCGGTGGCGCGTCGACCGCGGGCTCGAGCGCCGCGTCGAACAGGCGCACGGGCTTGCCGCCGTGGCGCAGGAAGGCGCCGGGCTGCGGGTCGCAGCCGCGCACCAGCCGGTCGATCTCGATGGCGCTCCGCGAGAGGTCGATCGCCGCCACCGCGTCGTCGACCAGGCCCTGGTGGGTGGCGCGTGACTCGTCCTGGGCGCGCGGCCGCGCACGGCCCTCGGCCACCAGGTCCACCGCCTCGACCAGCGCCGCGATGCCCAGCGGCTGGAGCTTCTCGAAGAACAGGCTCGTGACCGTCTCGCGCGGCCCGATCGCGACCGGCCCCTTCTGCACCACGACCGGCCCGGTGTCGGCGCCTTCGTCCGGCACGAAGATCGAGACACCCGTCTCGGGCTCGCCGCCGATGATCTGCCACTGCAGCGCCGCCCCGCCCCGGAAGCGCGGCAGGAGCGACGGGTGGAAGCAGAGACTCTTGTGCTTGGGCGCGTCGGTGAGCTCGCGCGGCAGGAACACCTGCACCGACGCCAGCACGTTCAGGTCGGCGCCGAGCGCCGCATGCTCCGCGAGCGCGGCCGTGATCGGCTCGCCGGTCTTCTTGCGGTAGAAGCGCCGGCGCACGAGCGGCAGGCCGAGCTCCGCCGCGCGCTCGGCCAGCGCGTCGGGCCGGCCCGAGTCCGGCGGCGCGAACACCCCGGCGATCGCGTGACCGCGCGCGCGCAGCCGGTCGAGCGTGTCGCGGCCGAACTGGGCCTGGCCGAAGAGGGCGATGCGCAGGCTCATTCCGGCAACCTAGCACGCGGCCCGATCGAGCGGACGGGCTTGGCGGGAAAGCCGAGCGCGAGCGTGCGCGAAGGCACGTCGCGAGTCACGACCGAACGCGCGCCGATCACCACGTCGTCGCCGATCGTGACTCCCTGCAGGATGGTCACGTCCGACGCGATCCAGGTGCGCTCGCCGATCGTGACCGGTGCGCTGCGTTCCGGCGTGTCCACGTCGAGGTCGTGGAAGTCGGAGTCGAGCACGCGCGAGCCGAAGCCGATCATCGAGTCCGCGCCCATCCGGATGGCCACGTTGGCGTGCAGCATGGCGCCGTTGATAAGACAGCGCGCGCCGATCTCCACGCGAGCGCCTTCGGCCGCGGTGATGCGGTTCTCGCCGCACTCGGTGCGCAGCCACACGCGCGGGCCCAGTGACACGAGGCCGCCCGACTGGATCCACACGTAGTTACCGCGCGCGCGCTCCGCCGCGAAGCCGGCCCCGACCTCGAGCCGCCCGCCCGGCTCGATGCGCAGCCGCGCGAAGCGCAGGTTGGGCGAGGCGCTCGGGTCCGCGCGCAGTCTCTCGCCGAAGCGCGCAGCAAAGGCCGCGAAGCGCAGGCGGTCCCAGCGGTAGATGGCGCGGAGCAGGGCGGCGTTCATGGCGGGCGAGTCTACCAAGCTCCGCGCCTGTCACTCGCCCCGGGTGCGCGAACCCGGCCGCACGCCGCGCCGATGAGAGCGCGGGGATGGAAGCCAAGGACGAGGCCCTCTACGCGCTGGTTCGCGCCGAGCTCGAGGCCGCGCTCGAGCCCGCCGAGCTGCGGCGGCGCGGCGCGGACGCGCTGCACGAGCTGGCGATCGATGCCGCCGCCTTCACCGCCACGCGCCTGCCGGGCGAGATCCGCGTGCGCGTGGGCAGCCCCGGCGGACACCGCGCCGGCCGGACCACGGTCGAGGTGCTGCTCGCCGACCAGCCGTTCATCGTCGACTCGGTGCGACTCACTCTGCGGAGGCTCGCGCGCCGCGAGCTCCTGCTCTTGCACCCGCTCTTGGCGATCGAGCGCGACGCCGACGGGACGATCGCGCGCTTCGGCCGCGAGGCGGTCGGCGGCACGCGTGAGTCGTACGTGTACGCCGAGCTGCGCCAGCTGGCGCACGAGGCGGAGCGCGCGCAGCTCGAGCAGGAGCTCGAGCGCGCGCTCGCCGACGCGCGCTGCGTGGTGGCCGATCACGCGCCCATGCTCGCGCACCTGCACGAGCACGTCGCCAACCTCGAAGCCTGTGCGGCGGTGCTGCCGGGCGGCCCCGAGCGCGCGCGCGACCTAGCCCAGGTGCTGCGCTGGCTCGAGGCCAAGAACTTCCTGTTCATGGGCTACCGGCGCTACGACGCACGCCGGGGCCGCAAGGGCTGGGAGGTCGAGCTCGAGTCGGGCAGCGGGCTGGGACTCTTGCGCGGCGCGCACGACTCGCGCTTCACGGAGGCGGGCGCCGACGTGCCGCCGCCACCGCTCGTGGGCGCGCGGCTCGACGACGAGCGCGTGATCTTCTTCGACAAGACGCGCAGTGACTCGACCGTGCACCGGCCCGGCCGACTCGACTCGGTGTCGGTCAAGCTCCTGGACCGCGAAGCGCGCACGGTCGGCTTCGGGCGCTTCGTCGGCCTGCTCACGCACCGCGCGATCCGCATGCGGCCGTCGGACATTCCGATCCTGGCCGCGCGCCGCACGCGCATCGTGGGCGGGCTCGGCGCCGAGATCGGCTCACACACCTACAAGACCGCGCTGGAGGCCTATGACTGTCTGCCCGTGGAGTTTCTGTTCCCCGCCGAGCAGGCGGACGTGGCACGGCTCGTGTCGCGCATCGTGGCCGCGGCCGAGCGCCGCAAGCTCGAAGTGACCACGGTCGCCGACGCGACCAACCGCTCGTTCTTCGTGTGCGTCGCGCTGCCGCGGCAGCTCTACGAGGAGCGGATCCGCGAGGAGATCGACCGCTGGCTCGAGACACAGCACGCGGCGCGGCACATCGACCACCGCAGCTCGTTCCTCGACGAGGACCTGGCGCTCGTGAACTTCTTCTGCGGCTGCGACCGCGAGCTCGACCTCGAGAGACTCGGCAAGCTCGAGGAGGAGATCGCGTTCCTGGTCGAGCGCTGGGAGGACCGCTTCGAGCGGGCGCTGGTCGCCGACCAGCCGAGCGACCGCGCGCTGCGGCTGGCCGACGCCTACGCCGACGCCTTCCCCGAGTCCTACCGCGTCGTGACCTCGGCCGCCGAGGCGGTGCTCGACGTGCGTCACCTCGAGCGCTTGCACGCGGGCGAGACCTCGGTCGAGCTCGGGCTCGACTTCGCGACCGAGTACGGCGACGCGCGCACGCACCGGCTGAAGATCTACCTGCGCGAGCGCCCGTATCTCACCGCGCTGCTCTCGGTGGTGCACCAGTTCGGCGTGAAGGTCATCGACGCGACCTCGACCGAGGTGCGCGCTCTGGCCAAGCCGTCGCTCTGGATCGTGTCGTTCCGCATCGAGCCCATGGCCCCCGGCGCCGCCGCCGGCGAGGTCGAGGCGCGCGCGCTCGACGGCCTGCGCGCCGCGCTCTCGGGGCGCGTCGACAGCGACGACCTGAACCGGCTGATCCTCTCCGCCGACCTCGACTGGCGCTCGGTCGACGTGCTGCGCGCGTATCTCGAGTTCGCGCGCCAGCTCGGCCAGGCCGCGCGCGGCGCCGCTACGCGCGACGCGCTGGTGCGCTGGCCGCAGGCGGCGCGCGCCGTGGTGCAGCTGTTCCGTGCGCGCTTCGACCCCGAGCTGGCGCGCACGCGCGACGCCGACCTGGCCGAGGCCGCGCGCGCGCTCGCGGCCGCGCGCGAGCCGATCGCGAGCGCCGCCGAGGACCGCGTGTTCGGCATGCTCGAGAACCTGGTGCAGAGCACGCTGCGCACCAGTCACTACGTGCCTGCCGCCCCGGGCGCGCCGCACGAGCTCGCGTTCAAGCTCGACTCGGCGCGCGTGCAGGGCATGCCGGCGCCGGCGCCCTGGGTCGAGATCTTCGTGCACTCTTGCGAGCTGGTCGGCGTACACCTGCGCGGCGGTCCGGTCGCGCGCGGCGGGCTGCGCTGGAGTGACCGGCCGGAGGACGTGCGCTCCGAGGTGCTCGCGCTGTGGCGCACGCAGATGGTCAAGAACGGCCTGATCGTGCCGGTGGGCGCCAAGGGCGGCTTCGCGCTGCGCCGCGCGCCGGACGACCCGAAGGCGGCGCGCGCCGAGGCCGACCGGCTGTACGCGCGCTTCGTGACCGCGCTCCTGCGAGTCACCGACGACGTGAAGGCGGGCTGCGTGACTCCACCGGCCGGCATCGTGCGCCATGACGGCGACGACCCGTACCTGGTCGTGGCCGCCGACAAGGGCACGGCGCACCTGTCCGACGTGGCGAACCGCACCTCCGCCGAGCACGGCTTCTGGCTGGGCGACGCCTTCGCCTCGGGCGGCAGCAACGGCTACGACCACAAGCGCGAGGCGATCACCGCGCGCGGCGCGTGGCTGTGCGCGCAGAGACACTTCGCGGAGTGGGGCCGCGCTGCGGAGCGCGATGGCTTTCGCGCGGTCGGCATCGGCGACATGTCGGGCGACGTGTTCGGCAACGGCCTCCTGCTCATGCGCTCGGCGAAGCTCGTCGCCGCGTTCGACCACCGGCACGTGTTCGTCGACCCCGAGCCCGCGCCCGAGCGCGCCTGGGAGGAGCGCAAGCGGCTGTTCGCGCTGCCGCGCTCGTCGTGGGCCGACTACGCGCGCGAGGCGATCAGCGCCGGCGGCGGCGTCTGGGAGCGCGGCGCGAAGCGCATCGCGCTGTCACCCGAAGCGCGCCGGGCGCTCGGCTGCACGGCCGAGGCGCTGTCGGGCGAGGAGCTGGTGCGCGCCGTGCTGCGCGCGCCGGTCGACCTCTTGTGGAACGGCGGGATCGGCACCTACGTGAAGGCCTCGAGCGAGTCACACGCCGACGCCGGCGACCGCGCCAACGACGCGGTGCGCGTCGACGCGCGCGAGCTGCGCGCGCGCATCGTGGCCGAGGGCGGGAACGTGGGACTCACGCAGGCCGCGCGCGTCGAGTTCGCGCTGGCGGGCGGCCGGATCGACACCGACGCGATCCACAACGCGGGCGGCGTAGCGCTGTCGGACCACGAGGTGAACTTCAAGATCCTGCTGGCGCCCCTGGCGGGCAGCGAGCTCCTGCCGCCCGCGGAGCGCAGCGCGGTGCTGCGCGCCTGCGCGGAGAGCGCGGACACGGCGGTGCTGGAGCGCTGCGCGAGCCAGAGCCTGTGTCTCTCGCTCGACGCGCTGCGCGCGCAGGCCGATCCCGAGCGGCTGGTCCAGGTGGCCGAGTATCTGGTCGCCAACGCCGAGCTCGACCCCGCGCTGGAGCGCATGCCCGGACGCGAGCACGTGCGCGCGCGCGGCTGGACGCGCCCCGAGCTGGCCGTGTTGCTCGGCTACACCAAGCGCTTGTGCAAGACCCGGCTCGCGCAGGCGGCCCCGCCCGCGCACCCGCTGCTCGCGGAGCTGTTCCAGGCCTACTTCCCGCGCGCGCTGCGCGAACGCTTCGCGCACGAGCTCGAGACGCACCAGCTGCGCGATGCGATCACCGCGACCTGTCTCGTGAACCACGCCGTCGACCGCGCGGGGGTGTGTCTCGTGCCCGAGGCGGTGCGCGCGCTGGGAGTGACTCCCAGCGAGGTGCTGTGCGCCTGGCTCTCCGCCGACTCGCTCCTGGGCGCCGAGGCCGCCCGCCAGGCCCTGCAGTCGAGCCCCGATTCCGAGGAGTCACGGCTGCGCGCGCGGCTGGCCGTGGAGGATGCGGTCAGCCAGGCCGCGCTGCTGTCGCTGGGTCTCGAAGGGCGCGCCTTGCGCGAGCCCGCGGACGAGCGCCGCCGGGCCGCGGGGCTCGCCGAGCTGCGCGCGAAGCTCGGCGGCACGCCGGATCTCTCGGCCCTGGCGCGCGCTCTGCCCGTGCTGTGGATCGCGGAGCGCGCGTCCACGCCGGTCGCGCGCACGCTCGAAGTCTGGGGGGAGCTCGGCGCGCGCACGCGCATCCACTGGCTGCTCGAGCGCCTTTGCCAGGTGGAGCTGGCCGACGGCTGGAGCCGGATCGGCGCCGCCGCGCTCGGCCTCGAGATGCATCGCGCGCTCGCCGAGCTGTGCGAGCGCGAGCTCGGAAGCGCCGCCCGCCGGACCTCGCGCAGCCGGCCCTCGCACGAGCCAACCCTGCGTGCCGTCGAGGAAATCGCCGCTGCAATCGACTCCGGGTCGCGCGCGCTCGCGCCCCTGCTGGTGCTGTCGCAGCGCATCCGGCGCCTGTGCTAGGGTCCGCGCCGGAGAGGTGCCAGAGCGGTTGAACGGGGCGGTCTCGAAAACCGTTGTGCCCTTACGGGTACCGGGGGTTCGAATCCCCCCCTCTCCGCCACAGTGAGACTCGTCCGCGCGCAGCGCGCGGCCACTCACCCTTCGCTCGCCTGCGGCTCGCTGCGCGGCCCTTCCGGGCCTTGCGGGCCTCGCTCAGGGCGGCCTTCGCTCGGCCTCTGACTGACTACGTTCGCCTGCGGCTCACTGCGCGGCCCTTCCGGGCCTTGCGGGCCTCGCTCAGGGCGGCCTTCGCTCGGCCTCGCAGTAACGATCGGCCAGCTCGAGAAGATTGCGCGCGGCTTCGCCGCTGGCGCGTGACTCGGAGCTGGACTCACTGCTGCCAGCGGCCCTCGAACTGGAGGCGGTCGCCGGTCGCGCGCAGGATCATTCGCTCTTCGTCCTGGGTCCGGAAGCGGCCGGTGGGGTCGGTGAAGGCGTAGCTGAGGACGACGCGGAGGTAGACGGTGTCTGGCGTCGAGCGCTCCTCGTCGATGCTCGCGGCGAGCAGGCGGTAGCTGTTGCGCGTGGTCCAGGTGCCGGCGAGGTCGGCCGGGAGCGCGCGGAAGCCGAGCGAGGTGAAGAGCTGTGAGTCGTGGGTCTCCTGTGCGCGCAGCCAGTCGTCGACGAACCGGTGCACCGATGGGCTGAGCTCGAAGCTGGCCGAGGTCGGGAGCGGCTGGGGCGGCGCCGTGCCGTCGGGCGACGCCGGCACGGTCTGCGGCGGGGCCGGGTTGGCCGGGCGCACGATCACGACCGTGGTCGGCGGAGGCGTCGGCGGAGCGGGCA
>DATKAO010000111.1 GCA_035498015.1 Myxococcota bacterium | reverse complement strand
TTCGAGGATGTCGAGCACCAGCACCGCGTCCTCGCGGTTGTAGGCCACGAAGGCCGGCAGGTCCTCGCGGTACAGGCGCAGGATCTCCTCGACGCGGGCGCGCCCGGCGTGCGCGATGCGCTTGCCGCGGCCGAGCAGGGTCCGGCCCGCGGTCTCGAGCGAGAAGTCTTCGAGCGGGATGAACGCGTCGCGCACCAGCGCGATGCCGTCGAGCACGATCCGGCCCGGAATCTCGGCGCGCTTCTGGCGCGTGAACGAGGCGTCCTGCTGGATGTTGATCGGCCCGGGCGCGCGGCCGATCTCGAACGGGATCTCGAGCGACTTCGCGCGCGCCGCCAGCACGTCGACGTCGAACTCGACCACGTTCCAGCCGGTGATCACGTCGGGGTCCAGCGCGCGGATGCGCTCGGCCACGGCCGACAGGAGCGCCCGCTCGTCTGCGTGAGTCACTGCGCCGGGCACGGGCCGGTCGGCGAGCAGGTGCACCTCGTCGGCGCCGGCGCCGTAGAGCGCGGCGGAGAGGATGCGGCTCGCGTCGGGCAGTGTCTCGAGATCGATCGAGAGCACCGAGAGCTGCGGCTTGCCGGAGCCGGGCGTGAGCTCCGGATCGCGGAAGCGCACCAGGCGGTCGCTGCCGCCGGGCTCGGGCTCGCCCGAGATCTCGACCGCGGCACGGATGCCGTGGTCGATGAGATAGCGATACGGGAAGCGGATGTCGGCCTCGAGCGCGCGCGCGCCGCCTGCCTCGAGCTTCTCGCGCAGCCTCGGAACCGCGGGTGGGACGGCCGCGATCACCTTGGCCAGCGGCTTGCCTGCGAAGTCGACCAGCTCCGTCGGCTCGAAAGTCACGTCGCGTTCATCGGCGAGGATGTGGGCCGACTCCGGATGGGTGAAGAAGTACGGCCGGAAGCGCGTGTCCTCGACCAGGAACGGCTCACCCGTCGCGAGCCGCCCGAAGAGCTGCACCACCGGGCGGTTGTTGCGCAGCCGGTAGGTCGGATGGACGATGAAGCCGGAGCGAGCCATCACTCAGTCGGCCTCGCCGAAGCCGCCGCCGCCCGGTGTCTCGATCCGCACGCGGCCGCCCGCGGACACGTCGAACGAAGCCTTGCCGCCGACGTCGGCGCCGTCGTGGCTGTTCCGGCCGCGCGCGGCCGGACCGCCGCCCGCGAGCCCGAACGGCGCGCGCACGCGCCGCTCGGAGAGGATCGACACGCGCATGGGCTCGAGGAACTCGAGCTCGCGCACCAGGCCGTCGCCGCCGCGCCAGCGCCCCGCGCCGCCCGAGTCCGCGCGCAGCCCGAACTGCACGACGCGCACGGGGAAGCGGCTCTCCAGCACCTCGGGGTCGGTGATGCGCGTGTTGGTCATGTGCGTGTGCACGCCCGACGCGCCGGCGAAGCCCGGCCCCGCGCCGGCGCCGCCGCCGATCGTCTCGTAGTAGCCGAAGCGTTCGTTGCCGAAGGTCAGGTTGTTCATCGTGCCCTGGCACGCGGCCAGCTTGCCCAGCGCCCCGAGCAGCACGTCGACCACGCGCTGACTCGTCTCGACGTTCCCGCCGCACACGGCGCGCTCCGCGTCGGGATCGAGCACGGAGTGCGGGGGGATGCGCAGGGTCACGGGCCGCAGGCAGCCGGCGTTCAACGGGATGTCCTCGCCGACCAGCGCGCGCAGCACGTAGATGACGGCGGCCACGGTGACGGCACGCGGCGCGTTCAGATTTCCGTCGACCTGTCCGCCCGTGCCCGCGAAGTCGATCTCGAGCGCGCGGCCGCGCACCGACATGCGCACGCGGATCGGCGTGCCGTCGTCGAGCGCGTCCTCGAAGGCGTGGTCGCCGTCGGGGAGCTTCTCGATCTCGTCGGCGACCTTGGCCGCGGCGTTGTCCTGCACGTGGCGCATGTAGGCGTCGACCGTGGCGTCGCCGTGGCGGGCGACCATCTCGAGCAGGAGCCGCGCGCCGGCGCGATTCGCGGCGATGGCGGCCTCGAGGTCGGCCAAGTTCTCGCGCGGGCTGCGCGCCGGGAAGCGCGCGCCGGCCAGCGCGGCCAGCACGAGTGACTCATCGAGCCGCCCGGCGCGCACGATGCGCAGCGCGCGCAGCACCACGCCCTCTTCTTCGAGCGTGTGCGAGAACGGCGGCATCGATCCCGGGGTGATGCCGCCCACGTCGGCGTGGTGGCCGCGGCTGGCGCTGAAGAAGCGCAGGCGGCCGCTCGCATCGTGCACGGGAGTCACCACGGTGATGTCGGGCAGGTGCGAGCCACCGGCGCCCGGGTCGTTGGTCACGAACACGTCGCCCGGCTCGGGGCTCGGGTGCGCTTCGATCACGGCGCGCACCGACTCACTCATCGCGCCCAGGTGCACGGGGATGTGCGGCGCGTTGGCGACCAGGCTCGCGTCCCGGTCGAACACGGCGCAGGAGAAGTCGAGCCGTTCGCGGATGTTGGTCGAGAGCGAGGTGCGCCGCAGCACGATGCCCATCTGCTCCGCGATCGACATGAACAGGTTGTTCATGATCTCGAGCTGCACCGGGTCGACGGCGGTCTGCTCGCGCGCCTGCGCGCCCGCGCCCGCGCGGTCGCTGAGCGCAATGCGGCCTTCGGCGTCGATCTCGAGCTCGAAGCCCGGATCGACGACCAGCGTGCTCGTGGCTTCGAGCACCAGCGCCGGGCCGCTGAGTCGCGCGCCCGGGCCAAGCGCCTCGCGCTCGTAGATCGGCACGCCGTCGTGGAACGCGCCGTCGCAGAACACGCGCGCGTGACGCCGCGGGCGCGCGGCGGCCGGCGCTGCGGCGCGCTCCGTGCGCGACGACACCACGTCGTGTCGACCCAGGACCTCGACGCGCGCCACGGTCGCCTCGATCGGGTGACCCGGGCGCGCGTAGCCGAACGCGCGCTCGTGCGCGGCCTCGAAGCGCGCGCGCAGGTCGCCGCCGATCGGCAGCGTGAGCGCCGTCTCCGTGCCGGCATAGCGCAGGTCGATGCGCCGCAGCGCCGTGAGCTCGGCCGGCGCGAAGCCGTCTTCGGCCAGCGCCGCGCGGCCGCGCGCCTCGAGCTCGGCCCAGGTCTTGTCGAGTGACTTCTCGAGCCCGGCCGCCAGCGCCGGCCGGCCCACGTCGGCCTCGCCGTGCCAGGCCACGTCGGCCAGGCCCATGCCGTAGGCCGAGAGCACGCCGGCCAGCGGGTGCACCAGCACGCGGCGCATGCCGAGCCGGCGCGCCAAGGCGCAGGCGTGCTGGCCGCCCGCGCCGCCGAACACCACCAGCGCGTACTCGCGCACGTCGTAGCCGCGCGCCACCGACACCTGGCGGATCGCCTCGGCCATGTTCGCGTTCGCGATCTCGAGGAAGCCGGCTGCGATCTCGTCCGCCGTGCGCGGCGTGCCGGCCTCGCGCAGGCGCGACACCATGCGGTGTAGCTCCGCGAGCACGCGCTCGAGCTGGAGCGGGAACGGGAAGCGGTCGCCCACCAGCCGCCCGAGCGCGAGGTTCACGTCGGTCACCGTGAGCTCGCGCGCCTCGGGATTGCCATAACACAGCGGCCCGGGCCGCGCGCCCGCGCTCTCGGGGCCGACGCGGAAGCGGTGGCCGTCGTAGCGGCACAGGGACCCGCCGCCCGCCGCGACAGTGTGAACCGAGAGCATGGGCGCGAAGATGCGCACGCCCGCGGTCTCGGTCTCGTACACGCGCTCGAACTCGAAGTCACCCTCGGGCCCGGCCTCGACCCGACACACGTCGGTCGAGGTCCCGCCCATGTCGAAGCCCACCGCGCGCGGCGCCCCGAGTCCGTGCGCCACGTGCGCGCACGCGACCACGCCGCCCGCCGGGCCGGACAGAATGGAGTGCGGCCCGCGGAACTGCTCGGCGCCCGCGAGCCCGCCGCTCGACTGCATGATGCGCAGCGTGCTGCCGGGCAGCTCGCGCCGCAGCTCGGCGACGTAGGCCCGAAGAAGGGGCGTGAGATAGGCGTCGACGCACGCAGTATCTCCGCGCGCCAGCAGCCCCATCTCGGGCGCCACCTCGTGTGACAGCGCCACGTGCGCGAAGCCCGCCTCGCGCGCGAGCTCGCCGATCTCGCGCTCGAGCTCGCCTCCGCGATAGGCGTGCAGCACCACCACGGCGAGACTCTCGAGCCCCGAGCGGCGCAGGCGCCCGAGCTCGCGGCGCAGCGTCGCGGGATCGTGGCGCGCGAGGATCTCCCCATGGGCGCCCGCGCGCGCGTCGACCTCGAGCACCTCGCGGTACAGCAGCTCCGGCTTGGTGATGCGCAGGTCGAAGAGCCGCGGCCGCGCCTGAGTCCCGATCGCGAGCAGGTCGCGGAAGCCGCGCGTGATGGCCAGCGCGAACGGCGCGCCCTTGCGTTCGAGCAGCGCGTTGGTCGCGAGCGTCGTGCCCATGCGCACGTCGCAGGCCGGGATCGGCGCGCGCGGGCCCAGGCCCAGGAGCTCGCGAATCGCGTCGAGCGGCGCGCGGTCCGACGACAAGAGCTTGGCCACGCGCAGCCGCGCCGTCGCCGGATCGCGGTGGATGCAGTCGGTGAACGTCCCGCCGCGGTCGATCCAGAACTCGTGACGCGCGGCGGTCATGTCACGGGCGACTCACTCGCACATCTCGAGCGTCCCGGTGCAGCATTCGCGCACCTTGGGGTCCGTCTCGCGCGCGCAGGTCGGCTGCATGGTCGGCAGCATCGACTCGTCGCAGTTCATCTCGAGAGAGTGCCACGCCGCGCAGCGCACGCTGGGGTCGGGATCGCCGGTCGCCGTGACCAGGCCCATCGACGCCACGCAGCCGTCGGCGTCCGCCAGCTGCTCGGCCACCTTCGCGCGCACGCGCGCGTCGGCGTCGTTCGAGAGCGTGTCCATGAGCGTGTGCAGCGCCGGGCCCTCGGGCTCGATCTCGGCCGCCGCCTCCATGCGCATCTCGGGGCTCGAGCTGCGCAGCTCCTCGAGCGCGTCGGCCTGCGAGCGCGCGCGCTCCTCGCGCCGCTGGGCCGCCTCGGCCTTCTGCTTCTCGCTCGGCTTGGTGTCGCGCATGGCCCGGAAGCGCTCGCGCAGCGCCTCGCCGAGCTTCGGCTTGTGCGCCGCCGTGGTGACTGCGCTCGCCGCCACGTCGCCGACCTCGAGCTTGGCGAGCGTGGTGCGGTCCTGCTCCTTCTGATACTGCCACTGCGCGCGGTACGAGACACCGGCCAGGAGTGGCGGCAGCACCTGCTCCATGGGCACGTCGTGGAGGTCGAGGTTCATCGCCACGGAGTCGAGGTCGCCGTTCAGCTGGAAGCCCGCCTCGCGCGCCAGCTTCTCGACCACGATCCCGCGCAGCGCGTCGTGACACACCACGCTGACGCGCCCATCCTTGAGCTCGACCTGCACCTCGCCCGTCGCGAGCGACGACGCGGCCCCGGACTTCTCGCCGCCGGCGGCGGGCTTCGACGTCCCCCCGCCCTTCCCGCTCGGCTCGCACGCGGCCAGCGCCGCCACGCACACGGTCGAACACACGATCGCAAGGACTCTCGCGCTCACTTTTGGTCTTCCCCTTCCGTCATCTCTCGCGGCCCGAATTGCGCCAGTAAAATCAAGTACTTGACGTTGCGGACGGTACCAAACTGGTCGCAAAAGTCCTCCCCCGGGGTCTGCAGCTCCGACGCGGGGTCCACTGCGTCCAGCCCAGGGGCCTTCCGGTAGGTTCCGGCTACAGAGCGTCGGGATCTCTCCAGCGCTCTATACACACCCGCTTTCGCCCCGAACCGGGGTCAGTCGGATTTCCGAACGCTTTGAGCTGTATCTCAAGCGTCTCGCGTCCTACGCAAAGAAGAAGGGCCGGCCCATCCGACTCTCCAGCACGAAAGACTCGGCATCCGGCTTCGTTCCGCGGGACCCATCGGGCCATTCGTCTGGCTCCCACCAGCTCGAAGCAGCGAGCCAGAGTTGGTGATCTCGGTGTCTCCCCACACCAGTGTGTCTACGATCATCGAGTACTCGCAAACCAGCTCGACTCACTTCGCGCTAGTGCCCTCTAAGCATTCCTAGTTCCCATGATATTCCCAAGTTAGAGCAATGCGCGCGGGTGTAGGGTACCTCGAACGGAGAGTGAGTGCTGCTACCGCGATTAGTCCTCGCTGTCACAGTTCTATTGCTTGCGTCCCCGAGTAACAGCGGCGACCTGAAGGGAATCGAGAGTCAGCCTGTTTCACTGGGGACGGATAGTTCGTCGCTGAGTGATGAGCAGATTCGAGCGGCTGCTCTGGCGGCCGCGGAGGCAAAGCGAAGAGAGGTCGAAGCTTCCGGAACCCTCCCAGCGGTCATTCCGACCTTCGGCGATCCGACCCACTCAACCACTCCGGCCTCGACTTCGGTTCAAAGACGCGCTCCGCAACCGATCCCGGGAGTCCCATCGGATCCCAACGCGACCGAGCTGGAGCAGGTAGAGGCTGCGATCGCTTATCGAGCGGCGACCGGTCAGGACAAAGAACCTCACTGCTACTTCGGTCCAGTGAGTCGTCGAATTCCGATTCAGCGTGTCAGGCAAATCGCGATGGACCTGGGCGAGACCGAGGCAGCTTGGCGCGAGATATTAGCGACAGATGAAGATCCCAACCTCCCCGCGCTCAGCATCGTGGTAGGAGCTTCCAACGGACCGACCTGTCATCAGGACCTCGACAAGGCGTTGCGGGACCGTAGAGACGAGTTGCTGAAGCAGCAGGATCGGAAGCGGTGATACGCACTGCATCCATGCTCACAGTTTGCTTTACGATGAGCCTCGCCTCTGCGATCGCGCCACGCGCGAGCTATGCGCAGGTCGGCTGTAGTGGCAGCGAAGGCAGCGAAGACCTGCAGCACGATCTGGACATAACCATCCCGACTATGGTTCCGGGATTCCCGAGCACGAGCGGCGCAAGCGCGATCAAGAACGCGCTCGAAGAGAACTTCCAGCGCGACCAGGACGGCGCGGGATCGTTGGATCAATGGTGTTGCGTAGCGGTAACAACCAGTGTGATTCCGGCGATTCTCCCCTCGGACTGTCTCAACATCACGGCGTTGAACTACCAAGCCTGCGCGCAGGCCGCGGTCCCGTTCTCGTTCTACATCGTCGAATCAGCTAACGTAGTAATCGATGACAACCCACAGTGTCCTGGAGCTGTCTGCACGATCCAGCCCAACTATGTAACTTTCATCGCGCGAACAAACTCGGAGATTGCTCCCGACGACTACGCAGGTTTCGCGGCGGCTATTGCGCGGGCCGAACTTGTCAGGCGAGCCAACAACTTCTGGATCCTTACGTTCGGAGGTTACCTAACCCCGGATCTTATAAGTCTCGGCAATGGCGCTCAGTGGGATGGCAGCATCAGTGGTCTCAGCTGCGATCTGTACCGGAGCTTTCTCAACATCCACACGAAGAAGTGTGGGTGTGTTTCCGAGTGCTCCGACTCCAACGGGGCGCACAGTCCGACCGGCTATCCATGTACGACCCCGCAGAATGGTCAGTCCGTCTCTTGTAACTTCGGGCGCTGTGACGGACCGAATGTCGCAAGTGGGTGTTTGGGCAAAGGTGGAGACTCTGACGGAGACGGGATCTGTAGCGACGGAGACGGGAACGGACTGGTCCACGATTCAGCTACAGGACAAGTCTGCGAGCTAAACGGCGCTCACGCACCAAACTGCGACGACAACTGTCCCGACATCGATGGCAACAATCCTTCGCAAGCCAACACGACAGATCAACCTGGATTTCCAGATCCTTGGGGTGACAAGTGCGATAAGTGTCCGGGAATGTCTGACTTCGCAGAGGACCCGAACATTCCCCGGGAACTGGACACCGATGGGGATGGTGTTCCGGATGCGTGTGACGACTGCCCTATGGTCAGAAATGGGGACCAGAGCGAGAGTGAGCCACCAGGTGAAGAAGACGGCCTCGGAGACGCATGCGACAACTGCCCGACCAAGAAGAATTTCGATCAGGCGGACGCAGATCACGATGGTATTGGAGATGTGTGTGACTCGACTCCGTTCCTAGCTGGCGATCCCCGAAACGCCGATGCGGACGGGGACGGCATGCCGGTTTATCTCGAGCAGCTCGCTGGCACATCTGACTCGAACCCCGATACGGACAGTGATGGAATCAGCGATTGGAACGAGTGGAAGACATATCGAACAGATCCGATCAAGCCAGATACGGACGGAGATGGGATCAGCGACTCCACCGAGATAGCTCAGGGATCCGATCCGCTTGATCCGACCTCGGGTCTTGGGGTCTGTGGGGACGTCAACAAGGACGCACTCATCAACGTCCTCGACTCGTCAATGATTCGTCGGAAGTTGGCGGGAGGCGCTGTCCCAAGTTCTTACACTGCGGATCGCTGCAACAACGCCTCCGCGAGCGCATGTACGACCGCAGACATAACCGAGATCAGAACCCACTTGAGAGATCCTCTGGGTTCCCCGGTGGCGAACACCTGTCCCGGCATTCCCAAGGACGTGACTACGCAGCTCTATTCGATGGACGGACAGGCGGCGATGTTCTCTCCAAGCGGTCAGACTGCTCTGATCGACGAGAACGTGTTGAAGGTCGAAGGAACCGGGTCTCTGCACGGTGGCTCGGAAAGCGCTTCGGCTGATGCTTCCTTCCAGGACTCCTTCACTCCTCAAGATTGGACGGGGAAGCGACTGCGGTTCTCCTTGCTAATGCCAAATACTTCACACATCGGCCCTACTGATGGTTTCCGAGTGACCCTCTCGGTAAACGCGAACACGGTGACTGCGAGTAACCGGATCTGGTACTTCGGAACCAGCCAGATTACGCAGGGACTCTGGAGGGAATTCGAGATCGATCCGACGGTCGGCTGGAACGAAGCTCACAACAGCTTCGACATCACGCGCATTCGACGTCTGCGGATCGAGTGGAACCTAGACGAAGGGGCCGGACGGGTCTTCGGTGAGCAGGTCTACTTGGACGACTTCAAGCTCTTCGACCCAGCGTTTCCGTAGCAGCGCTACTTCGACGACTGGTCTGAAGCAACAAGAGAGACCAATTCACCACAGACGCTCCAGAGCGGTGGACCTGGGCGTTTCATATCGCTCGATCGCGCTCCAGAAACGGAGAGCCGTGAGAGCGATGAGAGCGGCATTGAGTTTAGCTCTGAACTGGTGGGGAGACCGTGGAGTCGTGGTCCGTAATCCTTTGCCTTTAGAACTAGGCTGATACCGAGTGTGTCGGTAGCTCCAGACCATGAGTTTGGATCTACGCCAACGGTCTCCGCGAAGCCCATCTTCGGCTGGCCCGGTGCCGCTCGGCCCAGGAGCGCTGCGGAGATCCAGATCGTGCCTTTCGAGGTTGCCGTCGCTCTTGCTTTCTTCTCCCCGACCGCGACCGAGATCCTGAGATGATTTGGCGGCGAATAGTACAGGTCACTGATGAGGGGATCGTGCTCTGCGGACATCGTCGCATTTGGATCGTATTCGAGTTCTCCGGTAACGATGGATCCGGGCTCCGCGACCGATTTCGCTAGGGCGGATTCTCGCTGTTCTCCGCACAAATGGGCCGGTAGGACCGTCACGGCGAACTCCACCCTTACGACCCCTGCTTCGGCGGTCGCGACGAACGAGCATCCCAAGACGACAAGCGGGACGACCATACCGAGTCGGACTTCCTTCATGACTGATGAATGGTCGCACCGAGCTTGGTCTCCGACAACCAGATCCTTTCATGCGGCGTTTCGTTATAGTCCGATCCTTAAGACGCTCGGCGCGAATGAGCGGAGCACCGCTCAAGGAATGGGACACCCCGCGGAAAGGCGACGAACTGACCGAGAGGGGTTGAGCTGCGGTCTTGTTCGGCTTGAACCTGAGCACGATGTGACGCGAGATAGAGTCTCCATCGCGCACGCTTGATAGACCGAGGTGGTAGGGCCGGATCCCGCGGAGATCCGGACGCGAGCGCACCGTGGGGGGCTTCGACGCTGGCGCGCCCGGAGGGACTCGAACCCCCAACCCTCTGATCCGAAGTCAGATGCTCTATCCATTGAGCTACGGGCGCGCGGTGAAATTCACCAACCGGGGCGCGGACTTTACAGCTTCCGGCCCGCGCCCGCGATCCCCGCGGCCTGCGGGCTTTTGTGCCGCGGCAGGGGTACCAAGTTCTGCGCCCGGTTCAAATATGAGTGGCCGACAACTCAGTGCCGGTGCGACCCTCGATCTCCATGCATGGGAAAGCGCTCGCTCTGGGCGTCGTCGGGTTTCTCGTCCTGTCCCGGCCAGCGTTCGCAGGAGTGGTGAAGGTCGAGTTTTCCGCGAACGTGCGATCGCCCAAAGAGTGCCCAGCGCCGAAGTTCCTTCCTCAACCTACCGTGATGAGAGACTCGGTTCTCGCGGCCAGCATCGCCGCGCCTGGTACCACCGTCGTCGGAAGCTTCGAGTACGACACCAACGCAGTGGTCGACAAAGAGAACAATCCTCGGATCGGAGACCGCTTCAGCGCTCCGCCCAACCTCTTCCGATTCTCGCTGTCCATTGCAGACAGGAAAGCGGTGTCCGTGGAACCCCCGAAGGCTGGATACTGGATCTCGGCTGCCGTGCTGGGAAGAACCCTAGGCCCGCGGTGGTTGAGCTTCGGCGCATCAATCAGGCCCGATCCAGAGAAGTGGCCCGGGGATGTCGATCTCGTCAGCTTCTCGCTGAATCTGGAACTTCCGGGCACTCCGCTCAGGGGTCTGCCGAGCGCAAGTGAGTTCAATTCACTAGGGATCTCGGGTCTCTCGCGATTCAGTCTCTACGGACGACGCTCCGGAGACGATCCGCATGAAGGCCCCTTGTGGATCGTCTGCGCCGAGCTAGCCACGCTTGCCGCCTCCGAGGAGCCTGCCAAGTAGGCTCCGGCAGCTCGCAGTTTGCCGACTGCTCACCGAGTTAGACGGTCTCGATCTTCGCGCAGCCGAGCGTCTAGGTCAGAGGCCGGACAGTCACGGTCACTCTGGCCTTGCTTCCGAAGCAGAAGCGAGATCAGCCCGCCATCCGCTGAAACACGCGCTCGGGAGACTCCGCCCTCGCGTCGTCGCCGAGCAGCAAGAGCGCGCTCTGGATCTTCGCGCAGACGCCCGGCACGTCGGACACTTTCTGGCTCTGGAGCTGCTTCGGGAGCAGACGCTCGACGACGACCTTGAGCTGTGCGGCAGTGACCTGACTCGCCTCGAGGCCGGCGTCCATGAGCGAGAGCTGGAGCGCGCCGCGCGCGGCCCAGGCGTCCATGCCCGCGGAGCGCTCGAGCTCGCTGCGCGCGGCGTCGAAGGCGGGAGAGCTCGCCATGATCAGGCCGTCGCCAGCTGCGCGCTGCGCGCGGAGCGCTCGATCCAGCGTGTGTAGGCGGCGGGCGGCATGAAGATCAAGAGCAGGAAGATGGTATTCGCGAAGCCGCCGCCCGAAGTGGTGGAGACGACGAGCGGGCTGGTCGCGAGATTTCCGCCCGCGAGAAACACGATCACCGACACCGAGACCCACCCGACCGAAGTGAGTCCGTTCAGTCCCCAGAGCAGGAAGCGATTGGTGACCACGGCGTCGGCCAGCCCGAGCGCCATGCGCTTGCGCATCATGCGGTAGTAACGGAGGCCCTCGAGCGCCGTCCAGCCCCAGGCGAGCGCGAGCACGGTGAGCACGGTCGCGAGCGGGGGCCGCGTGTGCGCCAGAATCTCCGCGGGATCGCTGTAGGTGATGACTGCGTGGTCGCTGACCACCCCCGCGCACACGAGGGCGAGCGTGCCCAGCCAGGCGCTCCACCTCGCCCATCGGGCCCCCGGCCGGAACACCTTCACCGTGAAGAACAGAAAGCACGAGCAACCGAACACGACCAGACACTCGCCGGTCACGTTGAGCGGCACCGCGAGCTCGCGCGTCGGGAGCTGGGCTCCGACCACCTGCATGGGATATCCGAGTCCGGGTGCGCAGACGTATGTCAGCCCGGCCAGCAGCTCAGGCACGCCTCGCGTCGCGCGGGCTCGCAGCAGGAGCCGAACGCCTACGGTCACGCTACCGACGGCGTACGCCAGGAGGCAGAACGCGGAGATGGCAACCATGATTCCCGCGAATCGGCGAAGTCGGCGCCACACTTGACCGTGCCCATCCGTGCGCTACCCGGACCCCCTCCCGATGCCCGCCGAGCACCCCCTCGAACCGGTCCCCGAAGCACAGCGCGAGCTGGCGAAGTCCGTGCTCGACACGGCGCTCGGGCGCGGGCGAGTCACTGGCCTGCGGCGCGCGACCGGTGGGGCCTCCGCGCTCACCTACCGGGTCGACGCCGGCAGCGACGCCTACCTGCTGCGGATCGAGGCGGGGCTCAACGCGCGCCAGAACCCGGCTCACTACGCGTGCATGCAGGCGGCGGCCGAGGCGGGGATCGCCCCGCCGTTGCGCTTCGTCGACGCCGAGCGCGGCGTGGCGCTGATGGAGTTCGTGACTCAGCGGCCGCTCTCGGAGTATTCCGGCGGCGCCCCCGCGCTGGTGCGCGACCTGGGGGTCCTCGTCCGGCGGCTGCAGGACGCGACGATCTTCCCCGCTCCGGAGATCAGCTACGTCGAGGTGATCGATCGCATGCTCCGCTTCCTGCGCGGGTCGGGCGTGTTCGCAGCGGGCCTGCTCGACCCTCACGCCGAGGGCTTCGCGCGCATCCGTGCGGCGTACCCCTGGCAGGACGGCCCGCGGGTCTCGAGTCATAACGACCCCAATCCGCGCAACCTCCTGTTCGACGGCTCGCGGCTGTGGCTGGTCGACTGGGAGACGGCCTGCCAGAACGACCCGCTCACGGACCCGGCCGTGGTGACTCACGAGCTGGCCGGCACGCCCGAGCTGCAGGAGGGCCTGCTGCGCGGCTGGCTCGGCCGCGAGCCCGATGCCCCGACGCGCGCCAGGCTCGTGCTAATGCGCCAGCTCACGCGCCTGTTCTTCGCCTGCGCGCTGTTCCGGCACTTCGCGGGCGACCCCGAGCGCACGCCCGACCGGGACCTCACGGCACTCACCGGCCCGCAGTTCATGGCGGCGATCCAGAGCGGGCAGCTCCGGATCGGAACGCCGGAGCTGCTCTACGCCTTCGCGAAGATGTTCCTGGCGGGGTTTCTCGCGGAGCTCGGCACGCCCGGCTTCGCCGCGGCATTGGCCGGCGCTAGTCCCTGAGCTCGATCCCGTACTTCTGGCGCAAGGCGTCGGCGCGCGGCTGCGCGGGCATGCCGTAGCCCGGGCTCGCGCACTCGACGCCGATCTGTGACTCGGGCTTGTTGATCGGAACGGCGGTCGACGAGTAGTAGCCGTGCGTCAGGACCGTGCCGCCGTAGCGCGAGACCGTCTTCGCGTCGACCAGCTGGTAGTGAGTGCAGCCCGCCTCGAGCACCAGGTCGCAGGCGCGCAAGAGCGCCATGTCCTGGGCGCGCGACGACCCGGTGTAGCCGTTGCCGCGAAACGTGACGATCCAGGCCTTGGGCCGCATCTGGATCTCGGTGTACCCGCCCGCGTAGCCCTCGGGCTGGTACGGCGTGGCACAGGCGGCCAGCCCGAGGGCGGCGGCCGCCAGGACGACTCCGGCCCTGCGCGCAAGTCGGCTCACTTCCCACACTTCCTGGCGGACGTGTCGGCAAAGGCGTCCCGGAACTCGACCCGACTCACTCAGCAGCCGGCAGGGATTGAGCGAAACGCGCGGACCGACGATGATAAGGGCGCATGGACCTGCCCCTGCCGCTCGCGCTGCGCTCGCTGTCCGACGAAGTCGAGGATCGCCTCTCGCGCATCCCCACGGCCATGAACGAATACGGGTTCGACCCGTTCGGGGCGAGCCTGTCGTTCGCCAAGCGCATGGGCAGCGTGGCGGCGTTCCTCTACCGGCACTATTTCCGGGTCGAGACACACGGCATCGAGAAGGTGCCCGACGGGCGCGTCCTCCTGGTCGCGAATCACGCGGGCAACACCATCCCGATGGACGGCGCCATGCTGGCCATGGCCATGCTGCTCGACGCCGAGCCGCCGCGCTTCGTGCGCGCGATGGCGGAGTTCTATCTCCCGCGCATTCCCTGGTGGAGTGAGATGATCCACCGCGCCGGCGCCGTGGTCGGCACGCCCGAGAACTGCGTGCGGCTGCTCGAGCGCGAAGAGGCGATCATGGTCTTTCCCGAAGGCTCGCGCGGCTTCATCAAGCCGTTCCGGGAGCGTTACAAGCTGCAGCGCTTCGGCACCGGCTTCGCGCGGCTCGCCCTGCAGACGCGCACGTCGATCGTGCCGGTGGGAATCGTGGGCTCCGAGGAGCAGAGCCCGGGACTGGTCGACTCCAAGGGTCTGGCGCGGCTGATCGGCGCGCCCGCGTTCCCGGTCACCTGGTTCTTCCCGTGGCTCGGCCTGCTCGGCTTCGTGCCGCTGCCGGTGAAGTACCGCATCCACTTCGGCGACCCGATCCGGCTCGAGGGCGACCCGAACGACGACGACGTGACCATCTCGCAGCACGTGGGCCGCGTGAAGGACGAGATCGCGCTCTTGCTCGAAGAGGGTCTGGCGCAGCGCGACGGCTGGTTTCGGTGAGCGAGCTCGAGCCCGTCGTCTGGCTGCTGGTGTTCGTGATCTCGGTGACCACGCACGAGGCGGCGCACGCCTGGGCCGCGTGGCGCGGCGGCGACGACACGGCGTATCTCGGCGGACAAGTGAGTCTCAACCCGATCCCGCACATGCAGCGCGAGCCGATCGGCATGGTGGTCGTGCCGCTGTTCAGCGTGCTCACCCAGCACTTTCCCATGGGCTGGGCGAGCACGCCGTTCGATCCGGCCTGGGAGGAGCGGCACCCGCGGCGCGCGGCCTGGATGGCGCTGGCCGGGCCGGCGGCGAACTTCGCGCTCGCCCTCGGGGCCTTCTTGTTCCTGCGCGCCGGGCTCGAGCTGGGCTTCTTCCAGCCCTGCTACCCCGCGACCTACGCACACCTGGTGACCGGGCACGTGGCCTGGATCGACGGCATGGGCCGATTCACCTCGATGATGCTCGTGCTCAACACCATCCTGTGTATCCTGAACCTGGTGCCCTTCCCGCCGCTCGACGGCGCCAGTGCCATCACGCTGCTCCTGCCGCAAGAGGCCGGGCTGCGACTCCGCCGCACCCTGCGTCAGCCCGGCCTGTCACTCGTGGGGCTCTTGCTGGTCTGGTACGGGATCGGAGTCATCGTGCACCCGGTGCTCGAGACCATCACGCGCTGGGTGTACGTCTAGTCACGGTGACGCCCTGACGCGTGCGCTCGCGCTCTCGCTCGCGCTGGCCATCACCGGCCTGGCCTGCTCGCCGCCCGGCGCCGACCAGCTCGCCGCCTCGTTCACCCAGGGCTGCCTGCGAAGCTGCGCCCGGAGTACGGGCGGCGCGCTCGACTGCGACGCCTACTGTGCCTGCGCCACCGCCAAGATCCGCGAGCAGCGCAGCGACGCCGAGTTCATCGAGTTCATCCGCGCCGCCGGCAAAGACGCGCCTGCGAAGGTCAGCGACGAGCTCGAGCGCGCAGCTCGCCAGTGCCTGGCGCAGGTGCGGCGCTAGTTCGCCTCGGCCCGCGCCAGCGCCAGGGTGCTCGCGCGCTCGTCCCAGTTGCCCTGGAGCCGCCCGTACGGACCGCGGGCGAAGCCCGGCGAGAGCGCGCCCAGGCCCTGCACCAGCACTTCGCCGAGCACCGGCGTGCGCACGAGTGACTCGAGCGCGCGCCCGGACCCCGGCGCCGTGTGCATCACGGTCGAGCGCACCCGCTCGGGCTCGAGGCGCGCCAGCTCGATCGCGATCGGCGCGCTCGAGTCGGCCGCCAGGAGCTCCACGTCGCGCAGCTCGAGCAGCTCCACCAGCACCGAGAGATCGGCGGCGTGACTCGCCACCGGCCGGTGCGGAATCACGTGCGGCTTCTCCGAGAGACCGAAGCCGATCAGGTCCGGCGCGATCACGCGCACGCCGTCGGCGTGCTGTTTGATCAGGGCCGCGCAGTCGAGCGACCAGGAGCCGTTCCCGTGCAGACACAGGATCGTGCGCTTCGTGCCCTGGCCCTCGTCCACGAAATGCATGCGCCCGTGCGGGGTGAGCAGGAAGCGGTTCAGGAACGGGTACTGCTCGGACAGGTCGAGGAGCTGGATCACTCGCCGGGCCTCCTCCTCGGAGCGCGGCTGGGTCCAGACGACCGGCCGGGTGGAGGCGAAGGCGTAGATCCCGAGGCCTACCGCATAGGCCAGGAGGCCGACACCGAACAGTGCCGCGGCGCAGATCCCCACCCAGCGCATCGCGGGCGAGCTTAGCAGAGACTCAGGCCGCGGCGGCGCTGCGTCCGGTGCGGGCGATGGCGATCAACAGGATCGCCAGCAGCACGGCCGATGCGCCCGCGGTGCCGAGCGCCAGCCCGCCGTGCTCGACCGGCTTGGTCAGAACGTCGCCCAGGGTCGCGCCGAGCGGACGAGTCAGCACGAACGCGAGCCAGAACAACAGCACCTTGGGCAGCGAGGTCAACAGGTGCGCGGCCAGCACCGCCGCCAGCACGCCCGAGATCAAGAGCGCCCCGCCCGCGAAGCCCAGGCCCGAGTCATCGGCCAGGAAGTCGCCGAGCGCGGTGCCCAGGGTGTTCGAGAACAGGATGGTGATCCAATACAGCGTCTCGGTCTTCACCGAGCGGATCGCACTCACCGCCAGCGTGCCCGTGGTGAGTCGCCAGAACACCAGGATCGCGATCAAGAGCGCCACCAGGATGGCCGAGCCGGTCGCGTAGCCCAGCCCGAGCGTGCGGTCCATGTAGTCCGAGATCGTGGTGCCCGCGGTGCTGGTGGACAGGATCACGCCCCAGTACAGGAGCGGCCGATACTTGTCGGTCACGAGCTGAGTCACGAGCGTGGTCGCGAACACCGACAAAAGCAGCAGCGAGCTCACCGCGTAGCCGACGTTCAGCGTCAGCGAGACGAGATCGCCGGCGGTCTCGCCCAGCGTCGTCGCGCAGATCTTCATGACCCAGAAGGCCGCGGTGATGGCAGGCAGCTTGCTCAAGGAGCGCGGAGGGTCACCCAGCCCGCCCTACACGGGCGGGAGCCGCTCATTAGAACGGTCTCACGCCCGCTAGCTCTCGATCTCGACGTCGAGCGCGCCGCCCTTCACGCGCACGTGCGCCTTCGAGCCCTCGCCGGCGTGGCCGGAGATCAGCGCGCGGGCGAGGCGTGTCTCGACCTCGCGCTGGATGTAGCGCCGCAGCGGGCGCGCGCCGAACACCGGGTCGAAGCCCTGCTTGGCGATCAGCTCCACGGCCGCATCGTCGAGCTCGAGCGTGACCTTGCGCTCCGCCAGGCGGTCGCGCAGGTGGGCGACGAGCAGGCCGACGATCTTCTTGATCTCGTCCAGCCGCAGCGGCTTGAACAGGATCGTGTCGTCGACGCGGTTCAGGAACTCCGGGCGGAAGTGCGCGCGCAGCTCCTTGAACACCGACTCGCGCGCGACCGCGCTGATCTCACCCTTGGCGTCGAGCCCCTCGAGCAGGAGCGGCGAGCCGATGTTCGAGGTCATGATGATCGCCGTGTTGCGGAAGTTCACGGTGCGGCCGTGTGAGTCGGTGAGTCGACCGTCGTCGAGGATCTGCAGCAAGACGTTGAACACGTCGTGGTGCGCCTTCTCGATCTCGTCGAACAGCACCACCGAGTACGGGCGCCGGCGCACGGCTTCGGTGAGCTGGCCGCCCTCGTCGTAGCCGACGTAGCCCGGCGGCGCGCCGATCAGGCGCGAGACGGCGTGCTTCTCCATGTACTCCGACATGTCGATGCGCACCATGTTCTCTTCCGAGTCGAACAGCGCCGCGGCCAGGGCCTTGGCGAGCTCGGTCTTGCCCACGCCCGTGGGGCCCAGGAAGATGAACGAGCCGATCGGGCGCCGCGGATCCTGCACGCCCGCGCGCGAGCGCAGGATGGCGTCGGCCACGCTCTGCACGGCCTCGTCCTGACCGATGACTCGCTCGTGCAGCACCTGGTCCAGGTGGAGCAGCTTCTCGCGCTCGGTCTCGACCAGCTTCGACACGGGGATGCGCGTCCAGCGCGAGACGATCTCGGCGATCTCCGCCTCGGTCACTTCCTCGCGCAAGAGCCGCTTCCCGCCGCTCGACTTCTCGAGCTTGGCGACCTCGCCCTTCAGCTGCTCCTGCAGCTTGGGCAGCTCGCCGTGCTTGAGCTCGGCCACGCGGTTCAAGTCGTAGGCGCGCTCTGCGGCCTCGATCTCGTGGTTCACCTTCTCGATCTGGGCGCGCAGTGACTGGAGCTTCGAGAGCTCGCTCTTCTCGGCATCCCACTGGGCCTTCAGCGCGTCGCGCTTCTCGCGTGACTCGGCCAGCTCGCGGCGCAGGTCGGCCAGGCGCTCCTTCGAGCCGGGGTCGGTCTCCTTCTGGAGCGCCTTCTCCTCGATCTCGAGCTGCATCACGCGGCGGTTCACCTGGTCGAGCTCGCTCGGCATCGAGTCGATCTCGGTCCGGATCGTCGCGCACGCCTCGTCGACCAGGTCGATCGCCTTATCGGGCAGGAAGCGGTCACTGATGTAGCGGTCACTGAGCTGTGCGGCGGCCACCAGCGCCCCGTCCTGGATGCGCACGCCGTGGTGCACCTCGAAGCGCTCGCGCAGACCGCGCAGGATCGAGACGGTGTCTTCGACCGACGGCGGCTCCACGAGCACCGACTGGAAGCGGCGCTCGAGCGCGGCGTCCTTCTCGATGTGCTTACGGTACTCGTCGAGCGTGGTCGCGCCGATGCAGTGCAGCTCGCCGCGCGCGAGCATGGGCTTGAGCATGTTGCCGGCGTCCATCGCGCCTTCGGCCGCGCCCGCGCCCACGATCGTGTGCAGCTCGTCGATGAACAGGAGGATCCGGCCCTCGCTGTCCTTCACTTCCTTGAGCACCGCCTTCAGCCGCTCTTCGAACTCGCCACGGTATTTCGCGCCCGCGATCAGGGAGCCCATGTCGAGCGCGATCACGAGCTTGTCCTTCAGCCCCTCGGGCACGTCGCCGCGCACGATGCGCTGCGCGAGGCCCTCGACGATGGCCGTCTTGCCGACGCCCGGCTCGCCGATCAGCACCGGGTTGTTCTTGGTCTTGCGCGAGAGGATGCGGATCGTGCGCAGGATCTCGGCGTCGCGCCCGATCACCGGGTCGAGCTTGCCGTCGCGCGCCGCCTTCACCAGGTCGCGCGCGTACTTCTCGAGCGCCTCGTACGTCCCCTCGGGGTCGGCGCTCGTGACTCGCTGGCCGCCGCGCACTTCCTGGAGGGCCTTCAGCACGCGGTCCGGGTCGACCTTGAACTCGGCGAACACGCGGCCGACGCCGGTCTGCGCCGGCTCGGACGCGAGCGCGAGCAACAGATGCTCGACCGAGACGTAGTCGTCCTTGAACTGCTTGGCCGCCTCCGCGGCGCGCACGAACACCTGCTCGAGGCGCTGCGTGACGTAGACCTTGCCGGGCTCGCGGCCCGGACCGGAGACGCGCGGCCGGCGCTCGAGCTCGCGCGCCACCCGCTGCGCGAGCGGCTCCACGGGCACGCCCATCTTCTGGAACAGGCGCGGCGCGAGGCCGTTCTCCTGGCGCAGGAGGCTCGCGAGCAGGTGCTCGGCGTCGACCTCGGTGTGGCCGTACTCGGAGGCGATCGCCTGCGCCTGGGCAACGGCTTCCCGGCTCTTCTGCGTGAGCTTCTCGAAGTCCATGTTGCAGCGAAGGAAAGCACGGAAAAGGCCCCGTCAAAGGGGCGTGGCGGGGCTCGGGAGAAGCCTTAGAATGGGCCGCCGTTTGGCCCGGTCCGCCGGGCCTCCTGGTGGATGTAGCTCAGCCGGTAGAGCAGCGGATTGTGGTTCCGCGGGTCGCGGGTTCGATCCCCGTCATCCACCCCACCTGCGCACTCCCCGTCGATTTCTCGGGGGGTTAGCGCGCTTGGCGAGGCTCCTGCGGCACAGTGTGCCCCAGGACACCGCGCGCGAGTGTGCGGCGTTCATGCCGGGGCCGAAACCGCACCGGCCAGTGACTTCGAGTCGAGACCACCCCTGCTGAATGCGAGCCGGCGACGGTGGAAGCGCTCGATCGACACGCGGTGGCCGATGCTGATCCACGTCGTCTGCGGCAGCTCCTGCTCGAGCAGCGCGTAGAGGGTCGTCTCGGTCTCGGCGTCCAGGGCCGAGCTCGCCTCGTCCAGGAACAGCCAGCTTGGTGCGTGCAGCAGCGCGCGCGCGAACGCGAGCCGCTGCTGCTCGCCGGGCGAGAGCCG
>DATKAO010000110.1 GCA_035498015.1 Myxococcota bacterium | reverse complement strand
GAACGCGAAGCACAGGCGCTGCTCCAGGTCACAGATGCCCGCGAGGCCGTCCTCACTCCAGCGGTAGGCGCGCGAGCGCGCCTGGTCGTGCGGAAAGTAGTGCCAGGCCCGGCCGTCCGCGCTGTAGTCCTCGCGCACCGTTCCCCAGGCGCGCTCGGACAGATACGGCCCGATCCGCTTCCAGGGGCCGGGGCCGGCGAGGGACGACGAGGCGAGACGGGCGTGTTCGGCCGTGGGCGGCTGGGGGGGCACGGGGCGTGATCGTACATCGTGGGCGCGGGGGTCAGCTCCCGGCTCCGACTTGCCGATCCGTCCCCCGTGACGGCATCCGTGCCCTCGATCAAGGCGACCGGCTTCCAGGGCGCAGCCGACGACCTGGCGCGGCTCCTGGACTCCGGGCGGCTCTCTCAGGCCGAGCTCGAGAAACGGCTCGAGCAACGCGACCTGCACTATCTCGGCAAACACCTGGCGGCGTCGAGCTGGGTCCCGATCGACACCTACGTGCGCGTGGGAAACATCCTGGGCGAGCTCGAGGCGCGCGGCGACGTGCCGGGTTACTTCCGCGCGCGCGGGCGGCGGGCCGCCGAGCGCCTGCACAAAGCCGGGCTGTACAAGCAGTTCGAGGCCACGGCCGAGAACTGGGGCAAGCGCGCGGGCAGGATCGCCACCACGCTGTCGAGTGTCTTGTACAACTTCACGCGCTGGACCTTCGAGACCCAGGAGGGCCGGCACCCGTTCCAGATCGTGATCGACGACGCGCGCGAGTTCCCGGAGCTGCTGCGCTTCGTGGGCGAGGGCTTCATCGAATACACCTCGCGCAATCAGTCGGGCGGGCGCGAGGTGCGCGTGACGAGCGCGCGCGTCAGCCCGGACCGGATCGTCTACACCGTCGAGATCGACTGAAGCTTGGCGAGATAGGGTCCGAGGTCGGGCGCGAACGCCGGGTGCGCGCACAGCCGGTCGAAGTGGGCGAGGGCCCGCGGGAAGCGCGTGCGCAGCTCGTCGCTCCACAGCGGGGGCAGGCCGGCCTCGTCGAGCAGCTTGCGGTTCGCGCGCTCTGCCGAGAAGAGCGTGAGCTCGGCCGCGAACACCAGGTCGGCCAGGCTGAGTGAGTCGCCGCAGATGAAGGGGCGGTCCGGCGCGAGCGCCTGCTCGATCCCGGCCAGGTAGCCGTCGCGCGCCTCCTGCGTGCGCTCGTGCAGCGGACGCTTGATGCGCCCGCCCGAGAGCTTCAGCAGGTAGACCTGAGCGTCGCGCGCGAACACCAGGCTGGCGTCGAGGAAGGAGTCGATGCGCGAGGCGGCGTACGGGTCCTGGCCGCCGTAGAGGCCCGCCGGGTCGCCACTCACGCGCACCACCGCGCGCAGGATGCTGTTCGACTCGAAGACGCCGGTCCGGCCGTCGGGGCTGAAGGCGGCGGGCACCGTGCCGAACGGGTGTGCCGCGAGGAAGGCGTCGGTCTTGTGCAGCGTGCCGGCGAAGCCGGTGCGCGCGCTGCGCGCGCTGGCTGCGGGCGACTCACCCGGCGCCAGCGGCCGTGCATCGAAGTCCCACAGCCAGCCGCCGAGCTCGCGTGGCGCGGCGCCGCGCACCTCGAGCTCGACCCCGCACAGACGCGCCGCGATCGTGGCCTTGGCCAGGCGCGGGTTCGGCAGATAGGAGAAGACGCGCAGGACCGGCGCGCGACTCACAGCGCCTCGATGCGCGCCGGCGTGTGCTTGTGCCAGGGCGTGCCCGCCAGCCAGTCGCGGTCCTCGCTGGCCGTGAGGTCGTTGGGCGCGACGCCGGTCTTGGCGCGCACCTCGCCGGTCGGGAAGTCCACGCCCAGGCCGTTCGGCAGCGACACGTGGCCCGGCAGCATGCGGTCGGAGAGCTCGACCGTGACTTCGGCGCTGCCGCGCTTGGTGGTGACGCGCGCGCGCCCGCCCTCGGCGACACCGATCCGTGTCGCGTCCTCGGGGTTCATGCGCAGCGCGCCGCCGCGGTCCTTCCGGCGCCAGTCGGGGTTGCGGAAGATGGTGTTGGCGGTGAACGAGCGGCGCTCGCCCGCGGACAGCACGAACGGGAACTCGGCGCTCGAGCCGGGCGGCGGCTCGCCGGCCAGCGCGTCGAGCTCGGGGAAGAGCTCGGGCACCGCGAGCTGGATGCGTCGGTTCGGTGTCGTGACCCGCGCGAAGCTCTCCTCCCAGTCGTCGATCGAGAACACCACCGCGCTCTTCGCCGCGAGCAGCGCGTCGAACAGCGCGTCGGCGGCGTCGGGCGCCTCGCCCAGGAAGCCCGCCCGGTGCAGTGACTCGAGCTGGCGCGGCGCCGCGAGCTGACACAGCGCCCACACGGCGGCGCCCTCCGCCAGGCCCTCGGGCAAGAGGTCTCCGATCGCGCGGTAGAGCAGCGCGGGCGCCACGCCGAGCAGCCGCGGATTGCCGCCCGCCAGCTCGAAGAACTTGTTCCGGAAGGCCAGCCGGCCTTCCTGCCAGGCCGCGCGCAGGGCAGTCACCGCGTCGGCGGGCAGCGCGCCCAGCGCCTCGCACAGGCGCGCGTGCAGCTCGGCCTCCGAGAACAGCCCGGGCAGCGGCGCCATGAGCCGCTTGCGCAGGTGGAAGTAGTTGTGGGGAAACTCGAAGTTGAAGAAGGTGGCCTCGGCCTTCTCGAACTGACTCGCGACCGGAAGCACGTAGTGCGCCAGCCGCGCGGTCTCCGTGAACGCCACGTCGATCACGACCACGCACTCGAGTGACGCGATCGCCTCGCGCATGCGCGCGCTGTCCGCCAGCGAGTGCGCGGGGTTCCCGCTCTCGACCAGGAGCGCCCGGAAGCGCTCTGGGTGGTCGGTCAGGATCTCGTCGGGAATCACGTTGCAGGGCGTGAGTCCGCCGATGATGCGCGCACCGGTGACCGGCGTGCGGCGCCCGTCGTCGCCCCCGCCTGCCAGCGCCACCAGCGTGCTCGGCCGGTAGTCGGCGCCCTGCTTGCCGAAGTTCCCGGTGAGCAGCACGAGCAGCTTGTGCAGGTACGACACGAGCGTGGAGTGCAGGCTCATCTGCACGCCCAGGTCCTCGAAGGTGGCCATGCTCTCGGCGGCGGCGATGCGCCGCGCGGCCGCGCGCACCTGCTCCTCGGGCACGCCGCTCTTCTGGGCGTAGGCCGCCACATCGAGTGACTCGAAGTGAGGCAGGACCTCGTCGAGGCCGTCGGCGTGGGCTGCCAGCCAGTCGCGCTTCGCCAGGCCCTCTTGCACGATCACGGCCACCAGCGCCGCGAGCAGGAACGCGTCGCCGCCCGGGCGCACGCGCAGGTGGATGTCGGCCAGCTCCGCGGTCTCGGTGAGCCGCGGGTCGATCACGACGAGGCAGCGCTTCGGGTCGTTCGCGATCTCGCGCAGCGTGACCCGCGCGCGCGGGATCGAGTGCGAGAACCAAGGGTTCTTGCCGATGAACAGCCCGACCTCGCAGTGCTCGAAGTCGCCGCGCGAGTAGCCGCCGACCATCTTCTGCGCGACCCAGAACTCGCCGGTCTTCTCCTGCGAGAGCGCGCTCGCCTGGTAGCGCATGCCCAGCGCCGACTTGGTCGAGCGCCCGTACGCGCCGGGCAGGTGATTCCCCTGGCCGCCGCCGCCGTAATAGAAGATCGATTCACCGCCGTGCGCGTCGCGCACCGCGGAGAGCTTCTGCGCGACCTCGCGGATGGCGGTGTCCCAGTCGATCTCCTCGAAGCTGCCGTCCGCGCGCCGGCGCAGCGGCTTTGTGAGTCGGTGCGGGCCGTTCTGGTAGAAGTCGAGGCGCGAGGGCTTCTCGCACGCGTAGCCCTTCGAGGCGGGGTGCGCATCGTCGCCGCGCACGCGCACCAGGTTGCGGCCCTCCGGTCCGCCGAGCTGGACCTCGATGCCGCAGTTGCACTCGCACAGGATGCACGCGGTCGACTTCCACTCACTCGTGTTCGCGGCTGCCACTACCAGTTCTCCTTGAAGGGTCGAAGGTCGAGCTCGAAGGTCCAGGCCGAGCGTTCCTGGTGCACCAGGTGGTGCACCGCGTCGGCGATGCCGGCGGGGCGGATGAAGAAGTCGTCGGGCCGGTCGGGATAGGCGCGGCGCGTCCAGGGCACATCGATCACCGCGTCGATCACCACGTAGGCCACGTGCACGCCCTGCGGCCCGAGCGCGCGCGCCAGTGACTGGCACAGGATGCGCTGCGCGGCCTTGGTGGGCGCGAAGCCCGCGAACGCGGCCTTGCCGCGCCAGGCCGAGGTGTTGCCCGTGGCCACGATCGCGCCGCCGCCCGCGGCGACCATGCCGGGCGCCAGCTCCTGGGCCAGCACCAGCAGCGCAGTCACGTTCACGCGGAAGCGCTGCTCCAGATCCTCGGGCCGCACCGTGTCGAACGCGCCGAAGCCGCCCGCGACGGCGTTGTGCAAGAGCACGCTGGGGGCGCCGAGCTCGGCCCGCACGCGCGCGAGTGAGTCGCGCAGCGCGTCCAGGTCCGCCACGTCGACCGGGTAGGGGGCCGTGCCCGGCACTTCGCGCGCCAGCGCCTCGAGCCGCGCCTTGTCGCGCGCCAGCATCGCCACGCGGTAGCCGTCGGCCGCGAAACGGCGCACCAGCGCCGCTCCCGTTCCCGGTCCCACGCCCGTGACGACGGCCGTTCGCTCCGCCACGGCCGGAATCTAGCCCGCCGTGGTTTCTTTATGCAACCGGGACGATTTTCGCCTACAATCCCGCCGGGATGGGTCGCAAGCGTTTCAGCCAGATGAACTGCGGCATCGCCCAGGCGCTCGAGGCGCTGGGCGACTGGTGGACGCTCTTGATCGTGCGCGACGCCTTCTTCGGCACGCGCCGCTTCAGCGACTTCGAGAAGAGCCTCGGCATCGCCAAGAACATCCTCTCGCGCCGGCTCGCGCACCTGGTCGAGCACGGCATCTTCGCGCACGACGGCGCCGAGTACCGGCTCACGCCCAAGGGCGAGGCGCTGCTGCCGCTCCTGACCGCGATGCGCGAGTGGTCCGATGAGTGGGTGTTCGGACCCGGCGGCGAGCCCGTGATCGTGCGCGACCGGCGCACGGGCCGCAGGCTGCCGCGCATGCGAGTCACCGACGCCGATGGCAACGAGGTGACTCGCCGCGACCTGCGCAGCGAGCCCGGGCCCGGTGCGTCGGCCGCGACCCGGCGCCTGCTCGAGCGGCGCTGACGCGCGGCCGATCCAGAGGCGTGCGGCTTCTCGCGCTCGCCCTCGTGTCGTTCGCCGCGGCCGCGCGCGCCGGAGACGCAGGCGACGCGCTGCGCACGCTGCACGCAGCCGGGCTGGAGCGCAGCTACGTGCTGCACGCGCCCGCGCTCTGGCCCGGCACGGACCTGCCGCTCGTGGTGGTGCTGCACGGCTCGGGCGGGAGCGCCGGGGCGATCGAGGCGCAGACCGGCTTCTCGGAAGAGGCCGACTGGCGCGGCTTCGCGGTCGCCTACCCCGAAGCCACGGCGCTCTACCAGCGGCGCTGGAACGCGGGAGTGTGCTGCGGCGCGGCGGACGACGTGGCCTTCCTGCGCGCGCTGGTCGACGACGCCGCGGCCGTGCTGCCGATCGACCGCCGGCGGGTCTTCGCCGCGGGTCTCTCGAACGGCGGCATGATGGCCTACCGGCTGGCGTGCGAGGCGGGTGACACGTTCGCGGCGGTGGGCGTGGTCGCGGGCGCGCTCGTGACTCCCGGCTGCGCGCCGGCCGCGCCCGTCTCGGTCGTGCACCTGCACGGCACGCGCGACGACTTCGTGCCGCTCGCCGGCGGTCCCGGGGCGCTGGGCATAAGCTACCCCACGACCGAGCGCGCGATCGACTTCTGGATCGAGCGCGATGGCTGCGATCCGACGCCCCGCATCGAGTCACCCAACCCCGACGTGACTCGCCGGCGCTACGCCTGCGGCGGCGGGACGGGCGTCGAGCTGTGGGAGATCGAGCGCGGCAAGCACACCTGGCCGGTGGCGAGCCGGCGCTCGCGGCTCCTGCCGCCCCCGCCCAAGAAGCTCGATGCGACGGGCGTGCTGTGGCAGTTCTTCGCCGCGCACCCGCGGCCGGGCTAGCCGGCGGCGATCTGGGCGTTGGAGTACTCGGCCTCGCCGGTGACTTCGCGCACGAGCTGGGGCTCGAGCCAGTCGGGCACGACCACCTCGGTGTCTTCGGTCGGCAGCTCGATCTCGGCCAGCACGAGCGACCGGTCGAGAAACTCGTCGATCTCCCAGGTGAGCGCGCCCTCGGGCACGCGGTAGCGGCGCTTGCGCAGGCGCGCCGACTCGGTGAGCGGCCACAGGCGCGCGAACTCGCCGGGCGAGATCTCCTCCTCGTACTCGGCGCGCACGCGGCCCGTGCCGACCTTCACGGTGCGCGTGCAGCGCGTGCCGCGCGGCCCGACCGCCCGCCGCAGCCGTTCGCGCACGGCGCCGCCCGGGAGGTAGCCCTGCTCGATCTCGATCGCCTCCGCCGCGTGCAGCCGCTCCGGCAGGCCGCGCAGCAGATACTTGCGCTCGATCTCCTGCGGCGGCGCGCCCATGCGGCGCAGTGACTCGACGATCTGCGCGAGCCGGGCCAGGAACGGGGCGTCCTTGCCCGAGAGCCACGAGGCCGCGAGCTCCGCGAACCCCGCGTCGCTCTCCTCGGCGGAGCGGCGCAGGAGCTCGAGCAGCGCCTTCTCCGTGCGCCGGGCGCGCAGCGCGCGCGCGGCGCGCTCGTCGTGGGCGCGCACCGCAGCGAACAAGCCCTGGGCCGTGGCCAGCGCCGCGCGCTCGAGCGCGCCGCGCAGGCGCAGCGCGAGCCGGTCGCGGTCGTGCCGGTCGCCGAGCACGTCCTGCAGGCGCTTGAGCTCGACCAGCACGTCCTGCCCCCCTTCGGTGAGTCGCCGCAGGGGCTCGAGCACGTAGCGCACGCGCTTGGCCGCGATGCGCGCCTGGTGCTCGGCGTGCGCGTCGTTCGGGCCGGTCACCGCCGCCAGCGCATGCTCGAGCTCGGCCGCCGCCGTGCGCAGCGCGTCGCTCGCGGCCAGCGCGAAGCGCGGCCCGGCCGGCGCGGGCCCGGCCGTCACGGGCGCGGCATAGGTCGAGAGACTCGAGCGCAGCTCCGCCTCGAGCTCTTCGAAGCGGTCGCCCAGGCCCTCGAGCGCGTGCGCGCGCTCCAGCCGGAAGGCCGCCTGGAGCTCGGCGCGCAGTGACTCGAGCGCGCTGCGGCGCGCGCGGGGCGCGTGCTCGAGCTGCCCCCCGAGCCAGGCGAGCCACACCTCCGAGTCGCGCGCGCCACCCATCTGACCTGCGATCTTGCCCGCGCGCGCGAGCGCGCCGCCGGCAACCTCGGCGTCGAGAAAGCCGCGGTACGCGGTGAGCGTGCTGCGCAGCCGACGCAGGGCGACGCGCACGTCGTGGATCGCCTCGTCGTCTTCGGGATCGCCCGCGCGCGCGACCGCGAGCCGCGCCTCGTCGAGCTGGCGCAGCGCCACCAGGCGCGCGCCTTCCTCGGCGGGTCGCAGCATCTCGGGGCGCTCGAGCTCCACCATGCGCTAGCCCAGCTTTCGCAGCTGGCCGGGACGCAGCAGCCACAAGAGCCGCCCCTGTCCGGGAGCGATGCGGTCGGGCAGCTCGATCAGACACGCGCCGCCCTTGCCGAGCTCGAGCCACGGCGTCGAGAGACCCGACACCAGCCAGGTCACGAACTCACTCAGGCCCGGCTCGTGACCGACGATCGCCGCCTGCTCGATGCCCTCCTGCTGGCTGAGCCAGCCGGCGAGCTCCGCCGGCGAGTGCCCCGGTGCGAGCGCGTCGGTCTCGGTGAGCTCCACGTCGTCGAGCTCGCGCGCCAGGGCTTCGGCGGTCTCTCGCGCGCGCCGCAGCGGGCTCGTCGCCAGGAGGTCGAGGTCGCCGATCAGCCGCGCCACGGCGCGTCCGGCGCGCGCCGCACGCTTGCGGCCCTCGCCGGTGAGCGCCCGCTTCGCGTCGGCGTCCGGTCCGGCACCTGCCTCGCGCGCCTCCGCGACGTCGTGGCGCAACACGAGAAGCTTCATGTCGAAGCAGTATAGGAGCCGGGCTGGCTAAGGCCGAGGGCGGCGCTCGACGACCAGCACCTCGAACCGGCCGGAAGGTCCGATCCAGGCCGACGCGGCCCACGAGACCACGCTCACGATGATCGCGCCGAGCAGCGCCGCGCCGAAGCCCGCGACGTGGAAGCCCGGCACGAGCGCGGCCACGAGCGCCAGCATGGCCGCGTTCACGACCAGCAGGAACAGGCCCAGGGTCAGCAGGGTGAGTGGGAAGGTGAGCACCACGAAGATCGGGCGAACCAGGGCGTTCACCAGGCCGAAGATCAGCGCGGCGAAGATCAACGAGCCCGTGCCGTCGATCGAAATTCCGTCGAGCAACAAATCGGCAACCCAGAGCCCCAGGGCGTTGACCGCCAACCGGATCAGGAATCCACTCATGAGGTCATCCTACGCGAGATCGAAGACCAGGAGCTGCGCGGCGTCGAGCGCCTCGAGCTCGAGCGCGCGCTCGCCCGAGACCGCGGCGCCGTCGCCGGCGCCGAGCGTCTCGCCGTTGGCGCGCAGCGAGCCGCGCGCGACCTGCAGCCAGGCATGGCGCTCGGTCGCGAGCGGGTGCGCGATCTTCGCGCCCTGCGGCAGCCGGCCCAGGTGGAGTGACACGTCCTGGTGCACGGTGAGCGAGCCCTCGCGGCCGTCGCGCGAGGCCACCAGGCGCAGCCGATCGCGCATCGGGCCCGAGCCGAAGTCACGCTGCTCGTAGCCGGGCTGCAGGCCCGGGGTCTCAGGCAGGATCCAGATCTGCAGCAGGTGCACCAGCGCGTCGCGCGAGGCGTTGAACTCGCTGTGAGTCACGCCGCGGCCCGCGGTCATGCGCTGCAGCTCGCCCGGCCGGATGATCGAGGTGTTTCCCATGCTGTCCTTGTGCTCGAGCGCTCCCTCGAGCACGCAGGTCACGATCTCCATGTCGCGGTGTGAGTGCGGCGGGAAGCCCTTGCCGGGCTGCACCCAGTCCTCGTTGATCACGCGCAAGGCCCGGAAGCCCATGAACTTCGGGTCGTGGTAGTCGGCGAACGAGAAGGTGTGGCGGCTCTCCAGCCAGCCGTGCTGCGCGTGGCCCCGCTCGTCGCTGCGGCGGACCTGCATCATGCGCCCAGGATAGTCCAGGGCGCGGCGACTTACACGCCGGGCTCGCGCCGCCAGGACCCGGCTGCGTAGCGCTCCAGACCCGCGAGTATCTCGCCGCTGCGCAAGCTGGCCATGCCGCGCTCGTACTCGTTGTGGAGCGCGTCGGGAAGCTCGCGCGACCACTCTTCGTAGGACGACAGACGGTCGTTGCGCAGCGCGGCCTGGGGCAGGGCGGCGAGCTGGTGCGCGAGCGAGAGCGCCCCCGCGAGCGCCTGACCCTTCGGCACGAGCCGGTTCACCAGGCCCATGCGCAGGGCCTCGTCACCCGAGACACCCCGTCCGGTCAGGATCAGGTCGAGGGCGTGGCTGTGGCCCAACAGGCGAGTCAGTCTCACCGTTCCGCCATCCATGAGTGGAATGCCGAAGCGCCGGCAGTACACGCCGAACACCGCGTCCTCGGCGGCCACGCGCAGGTCGCACCAGGCCGCGAGCTCCAGGCCCCCCGCCACCGCGTGTCCCTCCACGGCCGCGATCGTCGGCTTGCCGAGCAGGAAGCGCGTCGGGCCGATCGGGCCGTTGCCGTCGGGCCGTACGCGCGGGGCGCGCGCGCCGCCGGGCTCGCGCATCGACTTCAAGTCGTTGCCGGCGCAGAACGTGCCGTTCGCGCCCGTCACGACCGCCACGTGAAGTGAATCGTCGGCGTCGAAGCGCAGCAGCGCGTCGGCGAGCGCCGTGGCGGTGGGCAGGTCGATGGCGTTCCTCACCTCGGGCCGGTCGAGCGTGACCAGCGCGACCGGGCCATCGCTGGCGAAGTGCACGGTCATCGCTGGCCCCGAACCTCGAGCCCGACCGAGGCTGCGACTTGCCGCCACAGCAGCTCGACCACGCGCTCGGGCGACGGACGGGGCGTGCGAGTCAGCGCTTCGACCATGACCATGCGCATGGCGCCGAACATGGCGGCGCCGGCCAGGCGCGCGTCGACGCCCACCGGCAGCTCGCCGCGCCGCTGCGCCTTGCGGATGCTGCGCGCCGCGCGCTCGGCGATGAAGCGTTTGCGCGCCATCTCCTTGCGCGCGACCTCGGGCTCGCGCGCCAGCGGGCCGTAGATCACCGCCGCGATCGGCTCCGCGTAGTGGAAGCGCACGCCGAGCTCGAGCCGGATGCGCTCGTGCTCGGCCCACGTGCCGCGATCGTCGAGATTCACGTCGAAGACCGCGGCCTGCATGCGGTCGTAGTACTCGTCGACCAGCGCAGTCACGAGCCCCGCCTTCGAGCCGAAGTAACGGTGCACGAGGCTCGGCACGACACCGGCGGCCTGGGCGACCTTCGCGAGCTCGACGTCGCCGTCGCTGGCGAGCGCGACGCGGCGCGCCACGTCGAGCAGCCGCCGGCGTGTGGCGCGACCTTTCGGAGTCGCGGGCAGGGCCACGGTTGACATGGCGCACAGGCTGCCGGAAAATAGAATTGAAGTCAATTCTAAATCAGCCCTGGGGGGGCATTTGGAGGACGGAACCGTGTTGCTGGACGACCGAGCCGTGGCGGAGCGCGTGTTCGAGCACATCGAGCGGGGCACGACCGACGCGAGTGACTCGCTGTGGCGCGAGCCGGTCGCGAACTACCGCTCGCAGCCGCGGCTCGAAGCCGAGCTGGCCGTGCTGCGCCGCCTGCCGGTGCCGTTCTGTCCCTCGAGCGCGCTGTCCGAGCCTGGCTCGTACCTGGCGCGCGAGGCCGGCGGCACGCCACTGTTCGCGGTGCGCGGCGCCGACGGAGTGACTCGCGCGTTCCGCAACGCCTGCCGCCACCGCGGCATGGCGCTGGTGTCGGGCGCCGGCTGCGCCAAGGCCTTCGCCTGCCGCTACCACGGCTGGACCTACGGCCTGGACGGCAGCTTGCGTCACGTGCCGCACGAGGACGGCTTCCCCGGCCTCGAGCGCCGCCGGCACGGCCTGGTGGAAGTGAGCGCGCGCGAAGCCGGCGGCATCGTGTTCGTGGCGCAGGACCCGCGGCCGGGCGACCTGGACTCACTCGACGGACTGCCCGAGCTGATCGGCCCCGAGCAGAAGCAGTTCGGCGGCCGCGAGATCCTCGTGCCCGCGAACTGGAAGATCTTCCTCGAGGGCTTTCTCGAGGGCTACCACATCAAGACCACGCACCCCACGTCGTTCCTGCCCTTCGGCTTCGACAACCTGAACGTGATCGAGCATTTCGGGCGCAACAGCCGGGTCACGTTCCCCTTCCAGCGCATCGCCAAGCTGAAGGGGCTTCCGCCGGAGCAGTGGAAGGTGGGTGGGGCGGTCACCTTCGTGTACCACCTGTTCCCGAACGCGCTGGTCACCGTGCTCTCGCACCACACGGTGATGATCGCGCTCGAGCCGGTGTCGCTCTCGGAGACGCGGCTCGTGACCTACCTGCTCTCGAACCGGCCGGCGAGCGATCCCGAGTCCGCCGCCGACGCGCAGCGCGACGCCGAGTTCGTGAACCAGACCGGCGGCGCCGAGGACGCCGCCATGGTCACCGGCATCCAGCGCAGCATCGCCAGCGGCGCGAACGAGTACTTCACCTACGGCCGCTGGGAGGGCGCGATCGCTCACTTCCACCGCGAGCTCGACCGCCTGCTCGGATAGAATGCCTCTCCAGGAGGCGAGTCATGGGCAAGCTCACGGGCCGGGTCGCGCTGGTGACCGGCGCAAGCCGCGGCATCGGCAAGGAGATCGCCAGGCTGTTCGCGCAGGAAGGCGCGCGCGTTGCGTGCACCGCGCGCACCCTCGACGAGGGTGACCATCCGCTCGAGGGGTCGCTCGCCACCACCATCGCCGAGATCGCGCAGGCGGGCGGCCAGGCCGTGCCGATCGCGGGCGACGTGTCGTCGTTCGAGGAGTGCGAGCGCATCGTGCGCGAGGTGCGGGGCGCGTTGGGTCCGATCGACGTGCTGGTGAACAACGCCGCGCTCACCTACTTCATCCCGATCGCCGAGTTCCCGCCCGCGAAGTGGCTGAAGTCATTCGCGGTGAACGTGCACGGTCCGTTCTTCATGACCCGGCTCGTGCTCGAGGACATGCTCGCGAAGAAGGCCGGCGCGATCGTGAACATCTCGAGCGGCGCCGCGATCGGGCCCGGCCGCGGCCCGTACAAGACGCCGCCCCTGCGCGGCGGCACGCTCTACGGCGCCGAGAAGGCCGCACTCGAGCGCTTCACGCAGGGTCTCGCGTCGGAGCTGTACGCGAGCAACGTCAGCGTGACCTGTCTCTCGCCCTCGCAGGTCGTCGCGACGCCGGGCGTGCTGTTCCACAAGCTGGTCGACCGGCCGGACTCGCCGCGCGCCGAGCCGATCGAGCACATGGCGCGCGCGGCGCTCCTGCTCGCCACCGAGCCGCTCGACAAGGTCACCGGGCGAGTCACCTACAGCCAGCAGATCCTGGCGGAGTTCGGCTGGATCGAGAAAGGGCGCGGCATCGGCATCGACGTGCCGGGCTCGGGCTACTCGCAGATCTAGGCGAAGGCCAGCGCGAGCTCGACGGCAATGAAGGCCGCGATGCCCGCGAGACACACCAGGTGGTCGCGGCAGATGCGGCGAGCGAGCGCAGTCTGGGTCGGGGCGTCGTCTTTGCGCGCTCCGAGCCGGACGGCGTCGGGCACCACGCGCGTGGCGGCGAGCGCCACCGGTCCCGCCAGCAGAGTCAGCGCGAGCAGCCGCAGCAGGAGCGCGCCCTGCCCGACGAACAGCGCCGTGACTCCCGCCAGGAGCCCGATGCCCATCACGGCCGCGATCAGCCGGCTCATCGGGAACGAGTCGGTGGTCGCGCGCTTGTAGTACGCGGCGATCGACGCCAGCACGGGCTCGGGCAAGGCGCCTTCCGCGTCGCGCTTCCGGCCCAGCACCTGGGTGTCGAAGATCAGGTCCATCCACAGGATCGCGAGCAGGAACCCGCCGCACGCGGCGAGCAGCGCGCTCACGAGCCGCCTGGAGGGGCGGGCGGCCGGGGCAGCGACGCGAAGCGCGCGAGCCACTCCTCGCGCGTGTTGGTCTTGGGGTAGGGCTCGTTCGGCACCGCCACGCCGAGCGCGTGGCACAGCGGCTCCCAGCCGTCGCCGGGCTGGTACTCGAGCAGCCGCTGCTTCGGCACGCGGGCGCGCACCTCGGCGTTGTGTCTCTCGTAGGCGGCGATCGCTGCCGCGCGGTCTTTGATGTTCGCCGTGAAGCGGTTCCTGAAGAGCGTGTCGATCATGTCCTTCCACACTCCCGGCGGCGCGTGCTCGAGGTTGCGGAAGATGGTCTCGTTGGCGCTGTTCCACCACGTCTCGGACGAGTCACGGGTCGAGAGCAGCACGATCGCGTCGGGGTTCGCCGCCGCGAGCTCGGGCCAGAACGCCGCCGACGGCCAGTCGACCGCGGCCACGTAGCTCTTCAGGAGCTCGTTCCAATCGGGCATCGACCCGCGCGCCGCGGCCAGCCAGTGGGGCACCTGCTCGGGATGCGCGAACAGCTCGAGCATGTGGTGACACGGCTTGCCGAGCAGCTTCTCGAGCGCGGTCTTGAGCGACAGGGTTCCAGTCCGGCCCAAGCCAGCACCGACGATGCGAAGTGACATGCGGTGCAGACTACTACAACGCTACAGCTTGAGTCCGCTCTGCCGCTCGAACGAGGCCAGGTCGAAGTAGTCGCGGAAGGAGGCGATCTTGCCGCCGCGCAGCTCGAACACGCCGTTGACCGGGAGATCGAAGCGCTTGCCGTCCATGTCGAAGCGGTCGATGCGCTCGGTGAAGACCAGGTTCCCCTGGGCGGCCGCGTTCACCACGATCAGCTCGATCGAGAAGGCGCCGAGGAAGCCTTCGAACACCTGGCGGATCTCCGCCTTGCCCTTCACCGGGGGCACCGGGATGTTGTGGTACACGGCGTCGTCGGTGAAGTAGCTCATCAGCTCGTCGATCTTCTTGCGCGGCCAGGCCGCGAGGAAGTCACGCACGGTCTTCTCGTTGTCGGGCATCAGGTCATCCTCCGTATGAATCCGTAAGCGGCGTTGCTGCGGTCGGTGCCGGCGGCCTCGTAGCCGCGCTTGGCCTCGGCGAGTGAGTCGCGCTGGCTCGTCTCGGCCAGCTTCGCCAGGTCGATCCCGTACAGCCGCGCGGCGTTCCCGGCCAGGATCGCATTCTTGACCGGGCCGTCGGCGGCGCCGAGCGGCGCGAAGCGGTGCTTCTTCTGCAGGTCCTCGGGGATCTCGATGCGCCGGAAGGCCTCGATCTGCCACTGCGGCGAGCCGTACCAGACCGAGTCGGTGCCCCAGAGCACGCGCTCGGCGCCCATGCCGCGGATCAAAGTGCCGAGCAGCGCCGCGGCGTGGCGCGGGTGCGTGACCGCCGAAGTCGCGAAGGCCGTGCCGAGCTCGGCGTACACGTTGCTGACTCCGTACTTCGCGGGAATCTCGGCCAGGTCGGTGACCCAGTCCATCCGCCCGGACGACTCGAACTGCGCCAGTGACTCGTCGGGCTCGGTCAGGAATGGCTTCAGGCCCGAGTGATAGATCACGAAGCTGAGCTGCGGCCAGTCCTGCGCGGCTTTGCCCACGTCGTCGACCTTGGCGTGGCGCCAGTGTTTGGTCGAGGTCTCGTAGTCGGCGGGCAGGAGACCCTTGTGCACGCACACGATGCGCCGGTCGGACTTCGCGATCTTGGCCCAGCCCGGATAGGTCGTGTGCTCGTCGTCCATACGCCACGGGAACTCGGACGGCGCGAGCGGGTCGCCGACCGTGTAGCCCTTCCACGAGTCGGGCTGCCACTCCGCGAGCGCGCGGTCGATCTCGTCCAGCCAGCCCGGCTGGCCCGGGCGCAGGATCGAGTGCGAGAGCATACGCCGCGAGCCCGCGACCGCGTTCAGCACGTTGCGCGCGCGCGCCAGCTCGGCGCTGCCGATCACGCCATGACTCGGGTCGTCCGAGGGCGCGCCGCTCACCAGGCCGATGCGCGTCTCGCTGTCGAGGAAGACCTCCTTCACGAAGTTCTCGAACTTGTAGCGGCGCAGAGTGACTCCCTCGCGCTCGAGCACCGGGTTCCAGCGCTTGGCCCACTCGCCCAGCGAGAGGATCCCCTCCCAGGCGAAGTCGTCGCGCACGAAGTGGAGCTGCACGTCGATCACCAGCTGCTTGCGCAGGGCGGCCAGCCGCTCGGCGGCCGCCGCGGGCTCCGCGGCTTCGGCCACGCCCACGTCGAACAGGGCGCCGTACACGCGGTTCATGGCCAGGAACGCCGCGGCCATGCCCGACGCGGTCTTCAGGAACTGGCGCCGGTCGAGGCCCTGGCGGCGGCCGTGGGCGTCGGCGAGCTCGGCCAGCACGAACTCGACCTGTCTCTGCTGCGCGCTCTGCGGGCCGGGCAGATACTCGCCGTTGGAGACCACCTGGGTCGGGATCGGGCTGCGCAGGGCCGCCCGCTCCGCCGGCGCGGTCTGCGCGAGCTGCGCTTCGGTGAGCCAGTGAGACACTCCGCAGCCTCCGTTCAGAGCGCGGTCAGCGCCCGCACGGCGACGCGCGGGTGGAAGAGGGCGGAGGGCCTCCGCACCAGGTGCATGACCTCGAGGAAGCGCTGGGCGGCGAACGGATCGCGCCAGGTCAGCTCGTGCACGCGCGCGGTGTACCAGCCGAGCAGCGGCATCCAGCTCGGACGCGGACCTTCGGCCTTGGGGCTGCGGAAGTCTTCGCCGGTCGCGAGCAGCCAGGGTGAGTCGGTGACCCGGGCCAGGCGCGCCTGGAAGCGGCGCGAGAAGCCGGGCCGCTCCGCGCGGCCTTCCTCGGCCAGGAGTGAGTCGAGCGCGGCCGCGCCGAGCGAGGCGGTCGCCATGCCCTGCGCGTACACCGGGTTGAAGCTGCACGCCGCGTCGCCCAGCACGGCGAGGCCGTCGGGCAGGCGCGCCAGCCGCTCGTAGTGGCGGCGGCGGTTGGAGGGGAAGCGGTGAGTCGCGATCTCGGACACGGGCTTCGCGTCGCGCACCGCCTGCCACAGGTCCGGCACGGCCAGGCTCCTGGCCCAGGCGAGAAACGCGCCCTCGTGGGCGGGTGGGTGGTCGCCGAACCAGCCCACCAGCGTGAGCATCCAGCGCCCGTCCTCGATCGGCAGGAGCACCCCGCAGCGCGTGTCGGGATGGCGCGGGTGACACAGGAGCGCGGTCCAGTCGCGCGGCGCGGCGGTGCGCTCGTAGAAGCGCGTGGCGTAGCCGACGTCGACCTTCACCTCGGACTCGGGTGGCGCGCCCACGCCGAGTGACTCGAGCCAATGCGGCATGCGCGAGCCGCGGCCGCTGGCGTCGACCACGAGATCCGCGGCGAGCGTCTCCGACACGCCCTCGGGCGCCCCACGCCGGCGCAGCCGGACGCCGCGCACACGCTCGGGCGTGGCGTCGAGGCCGTGCACGTCGCCCGCCACGAGCTCGGTCGTGGCCAGCGCGGCAACCCGCCGGCGCAGCGACCACTCCAGGAGCGCGCGGCTCTGGCTCACCATCTCGATGCCGCTGCGGAAGCGCGCCTTCCAGCCGCCGTAGTAGAACCAGCGCGCGTCGCCGGCCGTGTCCACGCGCTGCCCGCCGCGCGCCACCAGCTCTTCGAACAGCCCGGGGAACAGGCGCTCGAGCGCCGCCTCGCCCTGCTTCAGGAGCACGTGCACGTGGCGCGCCTGCGGCGTGCCCTTGCGCACGGCCGGTGACTCGGGGTAGTCGTCGCGCTCGACTAGAGTGACTCGCGCGAAGTGGCGCGCGAGCGCCCCCGCTGCGGCCAAGCCCGCAATGCTGCCCCCGATCACGACCGCCCGCGAGCCCGCCATGTCGCTCACGATACGGCGCGCCGGGTCCCCGGCTCAATCGAGCAGACGGGGGAAGCGGCGCATCCCCTGGATGGGGGAGAGTCAGTCGATCAGCTGCTGGCGCAGCGCGATCGCCACGGCCTGGGCGCGGTCCGACACGCCCAGCTTCTCGAACAGGTGGCGCAGGTGCGTCTTCACGGTCTCGTCCGAAATCGCGAGCTGCGCCGCGATCTCCTTGTTGCTCTTGCCTTCACCGACCAGCTCGAGCACCTGCAGCTCGCGCGCACTGGGCGGGTTGCGGCCCGCGCCGGTACGCGACTCGAGCGCAAGTCTCTGCAACAGGGGCTTGGTGATCTCGGCCTGCAGGAAGCCGGCGCCGCCGTGCACGGCGCGCACGGCCTTGAGCAGCTCGTCCTTGCTGGCGCTCTTCAGCACGTACGCGCTGGCACCGGCGTGCGTGGCCTCGTACACGTAGGCGGGGTTGCCGTACATGGTGAACGCGATCACCGCCGTCTCGGGTGACTCGGCGGTGAGCTGGCGGATGGCGCCGAGTCCGCTCGTGCCGGGGAGCTTCAAGTCCACGATCGCCACGTCGGGCCGCAGCTGCGCGACCTCGCGCACGCCGCTCTCGGCGTCGCCGGCCTCGCCCACCACGGTGAGTCCCTCCTCGGCCTCGAGCATGACCCGCACCGCCTGGCGCAGCACGGTGTGGTCGTCGATCAGATAGATGGAGATGCTCACGACGCCGCTCCGGCCGGCACCACGGCGCGCACGCGCGTGCCGCGGCCGTGGGCGCTAGTGAGCTCGAGCGTGCCGCCGCAGGCCTCGGCGCGCTCGCGCATGGTCATGAGCCCGTAACGCCCGCGCGCGGGCGTGCGCGCGTCGAAGCCGCAGCCGTCGTCGCGCACCGTGAGCACGAGCGTGGCGGCCTCGCGCGCGAGACCGATCTCGAGCTCACTCGCCTCGGCGTGCTTGCGCGCGTTCAGCACGGCTTCCTGCGCGATGCGGAACAGGGCGACGTTCGCCTCGGGGCGCGCGGCGTTCGCCTCGGGATCGATCTCGAGCTTCACGCGCAGCTCGCTGTGCGCGGCCTGGAGCGCCATGCCGTACTCGCGCAGCGCCTCGCTCACGCCGAAGTCGTCGAGCACGGTGGGCCGCAGCTCGTTCATGAGCTCGCGGATCTCGTCGCCGCAGGCGCGCGCGTCGGCGCCGAGCCGCGCCAGGTGCACTTCGGCCTGCGGCCGGTCGGCGCCCAGCGCGGCGCGGGCGCGGTCGATGCCGTACGAGAGCTCGAAGAAGCGCGCGCCCATGCGGTCGTGCAGCTCGCCCGCGATGCGCTTGCGCTCCTCGTCCTCGGCATGGATGAGCCTGCGCAGCAGACTGCGCGCCCGGTCGCGCGCCGCGCGCGCGGCTTCGAGCGCGTCGGCGGCCTCGCGGGAGAGCGCGCTGCCGAGCAGCACCGCGAACGAGAGATAGAACACCCGCAGCGCGAGCGCCCCCCAGCCGGGCGCCGCGGCAGCCGCAGGCGCAGCCAGGAACAGCGCGCCCGAGAGCGCGGAGTTGAAGGCGAACATGGCCAACGCGGGGCCGGGGCCGAAGCGGATCGAGACCGCGATGGTGGTCAGGTAGAAGTACGGATAGAAGTCACTCGCGATGCCGCCCGTGCCCCAGCAGATCGCGGCCACGATCATGGCGTCGCCCACGGTGGTCGCGATCGCGCCCGCGCGCACCGCACGTCCGCGGCGCACGACGAGCCAGGTGAGTCCCGCGTAGACCACGCCGACCGCGAATACGGCGTACACCCGCGGCGCGGGCAGCGTGAGCTCGGCGTGCTGCAGGATCGGGAGCCACGACGCCATGCCCCAGGCGCGCAGCTTCACGAGCAGGCGCTCGGCACGCTGCAGGTGAGCCAGGTCGCTCGTCATTCGGGCAGGATACGCAACTGGCTAGCGCCGCGGGACCTTGCGCAGCTCGGCCAGCTGGCGCCGAACCGTCTCGGTGTAGGGGCCCAGGTCGTGGTGGGCGAGCATGTCCTCGACCAGCGCCACGACCGCCTCGGCCGGCTTGCCCGCGCGCGCCGAAGCCAGGGCCAGGAAGGCGCGCAGCGGCACGTGCTCGGGGAAGCGGCGGCTCCCGCCCGAGAGCACCTCGAGCGCCTCGGCGTGCCGGCCCAGGCTGCCGAGCGAGCTGCCCAGCCCGAGATAAGCGCGGGCCAGGAGCTCGCCGGTGGGGCGCAGCCGGATCGCCTCGGCGTAGACCGGGATCGCCTCGGCTTCGCGGTCGGCGCCGTCGAGCGCGCTGGCCAGCGCGTACTGCGTGCGTGCATCGCGCGGAGCCCGAGCCACCAGCGCACGGAAGTGCTGGAGCGCGTTCTCGGTGAGGCCGGCGTCGAGCAGCATGTGACCCGCCGCGATGTCGGTCTCGATGGGATCCTGTTCCGCCAAGGGCCGCCCTAGAGGAGTTCGTGACTCGCGAGAAACTCTCGCAGTTTCGGCCAGGGACGCGGGCAGTCATTGTGTCCGCAGTCACGGAAGATGACCAGCTCCGACTGCGGCAGCGCGTCGTGCAAGGCGCGCCCGTGCGCGACCGGCACCACCTCGTCGCGCTCGCCGTGCACGATCAGGGTCGGCCCGCGGAAGGCGGCCAGGCGAGAGACACTGTCGAAGGGGTCCGGCACCAGGAAGCCGGGCACGCGCAGGCTCTTGGCGATGTCGCGCACGCTCGTGAACGTGGACTCGAGCACGAGCGCCGCCAGCGTGCGCTGCGCCGCCAGCACGCTCGCGGCGCCGCCGCCCAGCGAGCGCCCGTAGGCGATGATCCGGCCCGGGTCGACCTCGGGCCGCTTCGCGGCCGTGTCGTAGGCGGCGAGTATGGTCGCCGCGATGCCCGCCTCCGAAGGGCTGCCACCGGAGCGCCCGTAGCCGGGATATTCGACCAGGAGCACCGACAGGCCCCAGCTTCGCGGCTCGTCCCAGGCGCTCGCCCAGTCGTCGATCAGCTCGCCGTTGCCGTGCGTGTAGATCACGAGCGCCGCGGGCGCGGACCGGCCGGCGCGCGCGGGCAGGAGCCAGGCCTCGGTGCGCGCGCCGCCGGCGTCGAGCCAGAGCTGCTCGCCGCCCGCGCTCGCGAGCAGCGCGCTCGCGTCGCCGGCGCGCCGCGCGGGGAACAGGATGCGGCGCTCGGCCGCGCGCGCGAGCCAGGCCGCGACACCGATCAGTGTCACGACCAGCAGGAGCACGAGCCCCACGCGCCGCACTCACCCGGCCTCGAGCGCGCGGCCCATGCGCACGATCGGCAGCACCTGCCCGCCGGGCAGCGGCACGTCGACCCGCTCGAGCTCCCGGAAGCCGAAGGCGCGGTACAGCGGCACGCCGGGCAGCGTAGCGCCGAGCTCGAGCGTGCTGAAGCCTGCCGCGCGGGCGGCCTCGAGGCAGGCGTTCATGAGCCGCGTGCCCAGACCGCGGCGCGAGAAGTCGGGATCGACGAAGAACGCGCGGATGCGCGCCGGCTCGAGCGCCGGATCGACCAGCGGGTCCGACTCACCCTTGTGCTGGTCGCCGCCGTAGAGCGTGCGGCGCCGGCTCCAGCCGCCGCAGGCCACGATGCGCTCGCCCGCGAGCACCACGAAGTAAGTGCCGTCGGCGATCAGCTGCGTGTCCGGGCCGAACACGTGCACGATCGAAGCCTCGATCTGCGCGTCGCTGTAGTGCGGGCGCGAGAGGCCGCGCACGGAGCGCGGGATGAGCGCGCGCAGGGCGGGGAGGTCGTCCCCGGTCGCCAGCCGCACGCGCAGCGCCTCGCCTGCCATCGCGCGACAAGATAGACGAGCCGCAGGGCGAGCTCCTGCCGTCGATCGGCATCATTGCGAGCGTCGAGACCGAGTCAGGTCTCGCCCCACGGCGTCGCGCGCAGCATGGCCGGGCCGGGTCACGTCAGCGTTCCGAACCCGAGGCATTCGGCGGGCGAATTGGAAAGCAAGGCTCGGATAGAATTGTGCCGGGTCGGCGCCGATCCTCGCGTCCAACACGAAGCAGGAGACCTCGAAATGCTCGACCCCAAGAAGTGTTGGCAGTCTCTGACCCGGCGCGATCGCAGGGCCGACGGGACGTTCTGGTACTCGGTGCGCACCACCGGCGTGTACTGCCGGCCGAGCTGCGCCTCGCGGCTGCCCCGGCGCGAGAACGTGGCCTTCCACGAGAGCCCGCAAGCCGCCGAGGCCGCCGGCTTCCGGGCCTGCAAGCGCTGCCGCCCGACCGAGCGCACGCCCGTGGAGGCGCAGCTCGCCGCGGTGGCGAAGGCGTGCGCGATCCTGACGCAGTGTGAGTCAGCGCCGACTCTGCGCGAGCTCGCGGCGGCCGTGGGAGTGAGTCCGTTCCACTTCCACCGCCTGTTCAAGCAGGTGGTGGGAACGACCCCGCGCGAGTACGCGCGCGCCGAGCGTGCGGCGCGCCTGGGCAAGGCGCTCGACGCGGGCGAGCCGGTGGCGCGCGCGGCCTACGGGGCCGGCTTCGGCTCGGCCTCGGGCGCCTACGCGGAGGGCTCGGGCCTGGGCATGACTCCGGGCGCGCGCCGGCGCGCGGGGCGCGGTGAGGCGATCCGCTGGGCCGTGGCGAAGACGGCCCTGGGCTGGGTGCTGGTCGCGGCGACCGCGCGCGGCGTGTGCGCGGCCGAGCTCGGTGACTCGCGCGAGTCACTGGTCGCGGGCCTGCACGCGCGCTTCGCCGCGGCCGAGCTGCGCGAGGACCGCGCCGGCCTGCGCGAGTGGCTGGCGCGCATTGCCGGCTTCATCGCCTCGCCCGACCACGCGCTCGAGCTGCCGCTCGACGTGCGCGGCACCGCGTTCCAGGCCCAGGTCTGGCGCGCGCTGCAGCGGGTCCCGCCCGGCAAGACCATCACGTACACGGAGCTGGCGCGCGCGCTCGGCCGGCCGCGCGCGGTGCGCGCCGTGGCGCAGGCCTGCGCGCACAACCCGGTGGCGCTGCTGGTGCCGTGTCACCGCGCGCTGCGCCTCGGCGGCGGGCTCGCGGGCTACCGCTGGGGTCTCGAGCGCAAGCGCGCGCTGCTCGCGCGCGAGGCGGCCGCCGCCGCGCGCCCGGGCGGGCGGGCCGCCGCGCGATGAAGCCCGAGCTGCACGAGTCACTCGACGCGCGCGGCTTCGCGCTGCTGCCCGGCCTGCTGGCGCCGCGCGACTGCGCGGCGCTCGGCGCGCTGTGGAGCGACGCCTCGCTCTTCCGCAAACGCGTGGTCATGCAGCAGCACGGCTTCGGGCAGGGCGAGTACCAGTACTTCGCCTACCCGCTGCCGCCCGCGGTGCAGCGCCTGCGCGAGTCACTCTACGCGGAGCTCGCGCCCGCGGCGAACCGCTGGCGCGAGCAGCTGCGCCAGCCCGCGGACTTCCCGGCCGACCTGGGCTCGTATCTCGAGCAGTGCCACGCCGCCGGGCAGACGCGGCCCACGCCGCTCGTGCTGCGCTACGAGGCCGGCGACTACAACTGCCTGCACCAGGACCTGTACGGCGAGCTCGTGTTCCCGATCCAGGCCACCGTGCTGCTCTCGGATCCGGCGCGCGACTTCAGCGGCGGTGAGTTCCTGCTGGTCGAGCAGCGCCCGCGCGCGCAGTCGCGCGGCGAGGTGGTGCCGCTGGGGCAGGGCGACGCCGTGGCCTTCGCCGTGCGCGAGCGCCCGCGCCGGGGCGCGCGCGGCTTCCACCGCGTGCAGATGCGCCACGGCGTGAGTCGCCTGCGCTCCGGCCTGCGCTTCACGCTCGGGCTGATCTTCCACGACGCGGCCTGAGGCCGCGCTCGCTCAGCCGTGGAGCTGCGCGATCAGCTCCTGCACGGTCGACTTCGCGCCCGCGGCGAAGCCCAGCGTGGTGCGGTCGACCGCGTCGCCGTAGCGCGCCTTGAAGCGCGGAACGATCTCGTCGGGCGTGCCCACGACCGCGAACTGCTCCAGGATCTTGTCGTCGATGAGCGTGCCCATCTTGTCCCACTGGCCTTGCTTCGAGAGCGCATTGAGCTCGGTCTGCAGGCCGCCCCAGCCGTGCAGCTCGAGCACGGGCCGATAGGCGGGCGTCGAGCCGTAGAACGCGATCTGCTTGCACACCCCGCGGCGCGAGTCACTCCAGGCCTTCTCGTCCTTGCCGGTGACCACGAAGCCCGGGAACGAGACCTGGAAGTCGGAGCGCTTGCGGCCCGACTTCGCGAGCCCGCGCTCGATCGCCGGCAGCGTGACTTCGCGCATGTACTTCTCGGTGGTGAACGCGTGGCAGATCACGCCGTCGGCGACCTCGCCCGCGACCTCGGTCATGAGCGGGCCCACGGCCGCGAGAAACACCTTCGGCGCACCGTACTGGGTGTCGGTGGGCGTGAACATGGGAGTCATCAGCGTGTGGGTGTAGAACTCGCCACGGAACTCGAGCTTCTTGCCCTTGTACCAGCAGTCCCAGATCGCGCGCATGGCCAGGATCAGCTCGCGCATGCGCGCCGCCGGGTGCGACCAGGGCATGCTGAAGCGCTTGGTGATGTGCGGCGCGATCTGCGAGCCCAGGCCGAGCACGAAACGCCCCTTCGAGTAGGCGTTCAGGTCGTGACCCAGGTTGGCGAGGGTCATCGGGCTGCGCGCGAAGGCGACCGCGATCGCAGTCACGAGCTCGATGCGCGAGCTGTGCTCCGCCGCGAGCAGGAGCGGGAAGAACGGATCGTGCGCCGTCTCGGCGGTGATCGCACCGTCGTAGCCCAGCGCCTCGAGCTCGCGAATGGCCTTCGGAACGTCGGCCAGGCCACCCATCAACCCTGCATCGACTCGCATGTGGAGCCCTCCCGGCGCGATCCTATCAGCAAGGGAGGGGCGCCTGCCCCGAGGGCCCTCGGGCTCAGGGCCTCCAGCGCCGCAGCCGCTCCGCCATGATGCTCATGACCTGCAGCGCGAAGAACGGCGTCTCCTGGATCATGCCCTGGAACTGCTTGGCGTTGATCGGCACCAGGCGCGTGGCGCTGCGCGCGACGGCGGTCGCGCTGCGCGTCGAGTGATCGATCAGCGCGAGCTCGCCCAGCGTGCTGCCGGCCTCGGCCAGCTCGATCAGCTTGCCGCCGGCGTGGATCTCGACCTCGCCTTCGAGGATCACGTACATGCAGTCGCCGGGGTCGCCCTCGGCGAAGATCGTCTTGCCGGGCTCGAAGCCCAGCCACTTCTCGGTGTGCCGGAACAGCTCGATTCGCGCCATGGGGTGAAGAATGCGACGGCCCGCGCAACGGGACCATGCGGAAACGGTGGAGATTGGGTGAGCTAGCGCGCCGGGCGCTCGAAACGGCGGTCCGGCACGAACCAGAGCAGCGCCACGGCCACGTAGATCGCCTGTGAGAGCAGCGGCGCCACGAAGGCCAGGACGACCGCCCCCGCGTACGCGACCACCGACAGCCACTCCTTGCGGGTGCCGCCCAGGGCCCGGGCCAGCTGCGAGTCACGGCCGTGGTGAGCCACCAGCGTGGACTCGAGCAGCTGGTACGCGGCGCCGGCCATGAACAGCACGCCGCCGTAGAGCGCGGTCGGCAGCGACGCGCCGTGCGCCTCGCCCAGCCAGGCGGTGGCGAACGGAAACAGCGACAGCCAGAACAACAGATGCAGGTTCGACCACAGCACCCAGCCCGTGACCTCCTGCGCGGCGTGCAGCAGGTGGTGGTGGTTGTTCCAGTAGATGCCCACGTAGACGAAGCTCAGCACGTAGCTGAGAAACAACGGCGCGAGCGGGCGGAGTGACTCGAAATCGCTGCCGTGCGGCGGGCGCAGCTCGAGCACCATGATCGTGATGATGATCGCGACGACGCCGTCGCTGAAAGCCTCGAGCCGGCTCTTTTTCATCCCTCGCGCGCGCCGATGGGCGCGTCGCCGATGATGCCGGCCGCCGCCAGCTCGCCGAGCTCGCGCTCGGAGTGACCGAGCAGGCCGCACAGGATCTCGCGGTTGTGCTCGCCGAACAGCGGCGCGTGCCGGCGCGGCAGCGGCTGGGCTTCGACCAGGCGCCAGGCCGAGGCCGGCTGCTTCCAGGTCTTCATCTTCGGCTGCGGCAACTCGACCCAGGAGCCGCGCGCGGCCAGGTGCGGGTCCTGGTGGATCGCGTTGCAGTCGAGCACGGGCGCGGCGGCGACGCCGGCGCGCTGGAGTGACTCCGCCGCTTCGCGCGGCAGGAGCGCGCGGGTCCAGGCCTCGATGCGCCGGTCGAGCTCGTCGTGGCGTGCGCGCCGCACGTCGAGCTCGAGTGACTCGAGCTCGGGCGCGCCGATCGCGCGCGCCAGCGCCCACCACTCGCGCTCGTCGCGCGCCGAGATCGCGACCCACTGGTCGCTGCCGAGGCACGGGTACAGGCCCTGAGGCGCGAAGCGCGGATCCCGGTTGCCGCGGTGCACGGGCGCGGCGCCGCGCAGCGAGGCGGCCGCGAAGGCCGGGCCGAGCATCTGCGCCATGGTCTCGCGCTGCGCGAGGTCGATCCACGCGCCCTGGCCGGTGCGGCGCCGGGCGATCAGCGCCAGCGCCACGGCGCCCGCCGCCGCGATGCCGCCGATCGGGTCGCCGTACGAGATGCCGGTCTTGTACGGCACGCCGTCGTCGCCGTAGCCCGTGGTCGAGGCCATACCGGCCATCTGCTCGATGATGGGGCCGAAGCCGACGAAGCCCTTCTCGGAGCCGGTCTTCCCGAAGCCGGCCATGCTGATCAAGATGATGTCGGGCTTCGCGCGGCGCAGCGCGTCCCAGCCGATGCCGAGCTTGTCGAGCACGTCGGCACGGTAGTTCTCGATCACGCAGTCACAGCGCGCGATCAGCTCGAGATACAGCTCTTTCCCGCGCGGCTGCGACAGGTCGAGCGTGAGTGACTTCTTGTCGCGGTTGTAGTCGTTGAAGTAGTACGACGTGTTCCAGGGCTCGGGCGCGCCCGGCTGCGGCAACAGCGTGCGCACGTTGTCCCAGGCGCGCGGTGACTCGATCTTGATCACCTCGGCGCCCATCTCTCCGAGCAGGCGCGTGCAGAACGGGCCGGCCCACATCATGGAGAGGTCGGCCACGCGGATGCCGGCGAGCGGCAGCTCTTTCACGCGCGCGCTCCCAGCCAGTCCGCCGCGACCGCGTCCGTGTCGGCGGCCGGCCCGTGCAGCGCGCCCGCGCGCCAGGCGAGGCCGAGATAGGGCCGGCCGGGCACGCGCGCCTCGCCTGCGGGCGTGTTCACGACGTCGAAGAACCCGCGCTCGTCGAGACACGCGTTGCCCAGCAGATCGAGCGGCGTCATGACCGCGCCCATCGGCACCTTGTTCGATTCGCCCATTTCGAGCAGGTCACGCTTCTTCTTGTCGCGGAACCAGCGGGCCACGAGCTCACCGATCTCGGCGTCGTGCTCGAGCCGGTACGCAGGCTCGAGGAAGCGCGGGTCGGCCAGCGCCGGGTCGCGCGTCATGGCCAGGAACGCCGGCGCCTGGCGCTGCAGCGCGCACACGCCCGCGAACCCGTCGGCCACCGGGAAGATGCCCCAGAGACAGTTCACGCGGTTCCCGAGCCGCACGGCCGGGGTGTGGTCGAAGGCGGCGCGCGGGCCGTAGTACTCGAGCATGCCCGCGGCGCACTCCTGTGCGGAGATGTCGAGCCAGTCACCTTCGCCGTGCAGCAGTGACCCGAAGTAGGTCGTGAGCGCCGCCGAGGCGCCGTTCAGGCCGAGCAGCATGAACGCCTGGTTGCCGCCGTTCTGCAGCGGCGCGCGCGTGGCCACGCCGGTCAGCGAGAGGATTCCGCCGGCCGCGTGCGCGACCAGATTCGAGGCGCGCCAGTGCGCCGCCGGCCCGGTCTGCCCGAACGGAGTCAGTGACACGACCACCAGCGCGGGCTTCTCGCGCCGCAGCGCCCGCGGGTCGAGCCCGCGCGCCGCCAGCGCACCGGGCACGCCGTCCTCGACCACGATGTCGGCCGCGAGCGCGAGCTCGCGCAGGCGCGCATCGCCCACGCCGACGCGCCGCTTGCTCGCGAGCAGGGCCGCCTGCTCGTCGCGCGTGAGCGTCTCGCTGCCCGCGTCGCTGCGCACCACGTCGGCGCCGAAGCCGGTCAGCCAGCGCGTGGCGAAGGCGGCCGCGAGCCCGCCGCCGATCTCCAGCACGCGCACCCCCGCGAGCGGCAGATCTTCGCTCTCCGTCCCCATCGGGTCGGGATCATGCGGCAGTCGGCGGAGCCGGGGCAAGTTACAGTGCTGCCGTGTCCGGCGATGCCATTGCAGGCGAGCTGCGTTCCCAGATGGAGACGACCCTCCGCGACCTGCTGCGCCACGCGCGCTCGCGCTCGGACGCCGCCGACTGGGCCCGGGCCGTGGCGCTCGATGCGCTCGAGGACGACTTGAGCCACGACGTGGTGTGCGCGCTGCAGGCCGCCGATCGCTGCGAGGGAGACCTCGATCGGACCGGGGCGCCTTACTTCATCCGCGATGCGGACCTGCGCGAGTGGCTGGCGTGTCTCCGGGGTGAGGACCTCGATGAGTCGACCGCGCGCGGGCTGCGGGTCCTGCGGGCCCACCAGATGCGGCCGCTGTCCGACTATCTGGCCGCGCTCGACTGCAAGCTCGCCGACCTGGCGGCGCGCGCCGGTCTGCGGTCGTTCCGCGGCTGGGACGATCTCGACTTCTACGAAGCGGTCCTGGTCGAGCTCCCGTCGGGTCACCAGGTCACGCTCATCGACCACGCCCGGTCGACCTTCACCCTGGTTCACCTGGAGCGGACCGTGCGTGACACGGAATCCGCGCTCGGCTCCCTGCTCTCGCTGCTCGAGCTGGACCGCGCGTGCGTGGTCTGGACCCGCGAAGATCTGGGCTGGTGAGCGTTGACGCCTGGTGAGTGGTCGCTCACAATCGTGCGCGTGTCGCGGTCACTCGCCCTCGTTTGCCTTTCGCTCGCGCTGTGTCTCGGATCTCGCGCCGCCGCGCAGCCGCCGAACGGGAGCTACGACGGGCTCTCGATCGGGGGCGCGAACGAGATCTTTGTCCCGGGCGGCGAGAACACCTTCTGTCCGCCCCCGACCGAGGCCGGTGACTCCGCCTGCATCCTCACCGACCTCTCCACGTCGGCCGTGGGGCTGGTCAGCGGCAGCGGGAACTTCCAGCTCCACCTGGTCGACCTGTTCGATGGCAACACCCCGTTCCAGGTGGCGGGAATCATGTCCGGAACGCCGGCGGCGCCCAAGGTGAAGCTCGAGCTGCACGGCGACTCGCAAGGCACGTTTCACGGCAGCGGGTTCGACCTTCCCGTACCGGCAGCGATCGACGGCAAGTTCAAGTGCGAGAACCCGTCGCCGCACGCGCCGCTGTTCACGTGCAAGGGGCGGCTCGAGCTGTGCTTCCTGGCCTTGGGCCAGCGCTTCTGCGCGGGCGGCCGGGTGCCGATCGAAGTCGCGGCACAGGGCGGGCCGTGGCTGCTCCAGATGAACGCCACGACCGACGGCAAGAATCGAGTGACCGGCAGCGCGAATCTGCAGCTCTCCAACACCAGCGCGGATCTCTTCCAGGTCACCGGGAAGTACAACCCGAAGACCGACCAGTCGAGCCTCAAGCTCGTGTCGACCACGCCGGGCAATCACGACACGACCCGCTTCTCCAAGATCACGGTGTCGGGGACCTCGATCGTGTCCGGCGACTTGAAGTTCAAGCTCGCCCACTTGAAGGGCCAGACGAGCCTCGTGCCATGAAGCTCGCGCGCGCGGCCGCCGCCGTCTGCGCCCTGCTGTGCCTCGCTGCGCCCGCGCGCGGCGCGCCTCCGGCCGGGCCCTATTCGTATCTCATCGGGGGAGACAGCGAGATCTGGTACCCGAGCGGCGACGCGGAGTTCTGCGAGCCCGACGCGCCCGGATCGTCGTGCCTCGACACGAGTGTCTCGACCGGCGGCACGGGCGCGGTCCTGGGCACGGGCGTGTGGCACGCGCACATCACCGGCCAGGCCGACGGCGACGTGGGCTTCACGATCGCGGGGCAGCTCGCGGGCTCGACGCGCGTGCCCAAGCCGAAGATCGTCGTGGAGTTCGCCGGAGACATCACGCTGCACGTGGAGGGCGTCGACGTCCCGCTGGCAGTCACCGGCACGGGCAAGTTCACCTGCAAGAACCCGTTGCCTCACGGGCCCACGTTCCAGTGTCCGGGTCACGCCAAGCTGTGCGGAGTCGCGCTCGGCCGGAAGAAGTGTTTCGGCACCGGGAGCGTGCGCATCGACCTGGCGGCGGCCGGCGGGCCGTGGCGGCTCGATACCGACCTGCTGACCGACCCGAACACCGGCGCGATCAGCGGGGACGGAGCCGCCACGCTGCAGAACACGAGCTCGCAGGCCTACGTCGCGAAGGGGAAGTACAGCGCGAAGAGCGATCTGTCGAAGCTCACGCTGACCCCGCTCGACCCGACCAGCAAGAATAAAGTCACCTTCTCCGACACCTTCGGCGCCTACGTTCCGGGCGGGCCGTCGAAGAAGATCAAGTTCAAGGTCGCGGGCGTGTCGGGGGTGTTCCTGATCCCGATCCCGCCGCCCTGAAGACGGCCAGCGTCTCGACGTGCTCGGTGTACGGGAAGAGGTCCCAGGCCTCGAGCGACGCGAGCGCGAAGCGGCCCGAGCCCACGAGCGCGCGCGCCTCGCGCAGGAGTGACTCGAGTCCGCAGCTCACGTAGACCAGCGTTCCGGGCCGGTGCGCGAGCAGCGCCTCGAGCACGGCGCGGTCGAGCCCGCGCCGCGGCGGATCGACGAGGACCGCGCCGGCCTCCGCGATGCGGCTCGCGTGACTCGCGGCGTCGCCCGGCAGCACACGGGCGCGCCCCCGCTCCGGCTCGGGCCGCGCCGCGATGCCGAGCTCGAGCCCGCGCACGCCGTGCGGCGAGAGCTCGTTCAGCTCGACCGAAGTCGCGCGCCCGAGCAGCCCCAGCCCGATCGCGCCCGCGCCCGCGTACAGCTCGAGCACGCGCGCGCCGTCCGGCACCGCCGCGCGGGCCGCCAGCGCGAGCGACTCGAACAGCTCCGGGTGACTCTGGCCGAATGCGCCGGGCGGGTGGAACACGTCGACCCCGCCCAGCGGCTCGACCAGCGCCTCCTCGCCCGCGATCCGTTCCCAGCGCGGCCCGAGGATGGCGTTGCCCCGCGCCGTGTTGCCGTTCCAGAACAGACCCTGCAGCCGCGGCCCGAGCGCGCGTTCGAGCGCCGCGAACACCCCGCGCAGCGGCTCGGCTGACTCGCCGTTTCCCACCAGCACCACCTGCGCCCGCGGCCCGGCGCGCTCGACCGCCACCTGCAGGTAGCGAAGCTCGCCGCGGTGGGGCTGGTCCGCGTACGGAGTGACTTTCGTCTCGCGCACGGCGTGGCGCAGCGCCGCCGCGACCTCGTTCACCAGCGGGTGATGGATGCCGCAACGCGGGATGTCCGCGATGCGGTGGGTGCCCGTCTGGAAGATCCCCACCTTGGGCGAGCCCGCGCTGCCGCGCACCGCGAGCCGGGCGCGCGTGCGGAAGCCGAGCGCGCTGCCGGACCGTACACGCGGTGGTGTCAGGCCGCCCAGCGCGGCCAGCTCGCCCAGGCGCGCCTGCGCCGCCGGGCCCGGTCCGCGCTCGCCGTAGCGCGGGCAGCCCGGGCACGTGGGTCGGTGGGGGCAGGGCGGAAGCTCGGGGTACACGGGCCGCGAAGCTATACTCCGCGCCGACCATGCGCCGCTCGCCTGCGCCCCCCAGCGACTCGTTCCTGCCCACCACGGCAGACGAGATACGAGCGCGCGGCTGGGACGCGGCCGACGTGGTGCTGGTCTCGGGCGACGCCTACATCGACCATCCCTCGTTCGCCGCCGCCATCCTCGGTCGCTGGCTCGAGAAGCACGGCTTTCGCGTCGCCGTCCTGTCGCAGCCCGACTGGCGCAGCGCGGAGCCGTGGCGCGCGCTGGGCCGGCCGCGCCTGTTCTACGGCGTGTCGGCCGGCAACATGGACTCACTCATCAATCACTACACGGCGAACAAGAAGCGCCGCAACGCCGACGCCTACTCGCCCGGCGGGCGGATCGGGCTGCGGCCCGACCGCGCGACCGCGGTCTACGCGCAGCGCTGCCGCGAGGCGTTCGCCGGCGTGCCCGTGATCGCGGGCGGAGTCGAGGCCTCGCTGCGGCGCATCGCCCACTACGACTACTGGTCCGACAAAGTCTGGCCGAGCATCCTGGTCAGCTCGAAGGCGCACCTGCTCGTGCACGGCATGGGTGAAGTGCCGATCCTGGAGATCGCGCGCCGGCTGGCCGCCGGCCGTCCGGTCGAGGATCTGCGCGACCTGCGCGGCGTGGCCTACCTGCTGGGCAAGAGCGAGTCACTCCCGGCGCACCGCTGGGACGACGCGAATTGCCCGAACGAGGACGTGACCCTGCCGAGTCATGAGCGGGTGGTCGAGGACAAGCTCGCCTTCGCCGAGATGACGCGCGACCTGCACCGCGAGACCAACCCGCTGAACGCGCGGCGCCTGCTGCAGCCCCACGGCGAGCGCATGCTGGTGGTGAACCCCCCGACCCTGCCGCTCTCGGAGCCCGAGATGGACGCGCTGTACGACCTGCCGTACACGCGCCGGCCGCACCCGAGCTATAGCGAGGAGGTGCCCGCCTGGCAGACGATCCGTGACTCGGTGCAGATCATGCGCGGCTGCTTCGGCGGCTGCACCTTCTGCTCGATCACCATGCACCAGGGCCGCGCGATCCAGTCGCGCTCGCCCGAGTCGATCCTGGGCGAAGTGCGCGCGCTCGCCGCGACGCCCGGCTTCTCGGGTCACGTGTCGGACCTGGGCGGGCCCACCGCCAACATGTACCGCATGCGCTGCACGCAGCCCGAGGTCGAGGCCGTGTGCCGGCGGCTCTCGTGCATCCATCCCACGGTGTGCAAGCTGCTCGGCACGAGTCACGAGCCCACGCTCGAGCTCTTGCGCGCGGCGCGCGCCGTGCCCGGCGTGAAGCAGGTGCACGTGGCCTCGGGCATCCGCATGGACCTCGCGCGCGAGTCACCCGAGTATCTCGAGGAGCTCGCGCGCCACCACGTGGGCGGCCACCTGAAGGTCGCCCCCGAGCACGTCTCCGAGCGCGTGCTCGGGCTGATGAAGAAGCCCGCGCAGCACACCTTCGAGGAGTTCGCCGAGCGCTTCGAGGCGGCCTCGCGGCGCGCGGGCAAGGAGCAGTATCTCGTGCCCTACTTCATCGCGAGTCATCCCGGCTCGACCGTGGCCGACATGATCGAGCTCGCCCTGTTCCTGAAGCAGCGGGGCTACCGCCCGCGCCAGGTGCAGGACTTCATTCCCGCGCCCATGGACGTGGCCACATGCATGTACTGGACGGGCCTCAACCCGCACTCGATGAAGCCCGTCGACACCGCGAGGAAGCTGCGCGACCGCAAGGTCCAGCGCGCGCTGCTCCAGTTCTTTGCGCCCGAGAACTACTTCACCGTGCGCGGCGCGCTCGAGGAAGCCGGCCGCGCCGACCTGATCGGCGACGGACCGGAGTGTCTCATTCCGTCGCGCCCGCCGCGCGAGGCGCTGGACGCGCGCCGCGCGCAGGCCAACGAGACGCCGGCGCGCCCCGGCTACCGCCGTCCGTCGCGCACGCGCGGCGAGCGGCGCTAGCGACTCAGTAGGTCATCGCGCGCAGCGCGGCGATGCGCTCGTCGAGCGGCGGGTGACTCATGAACAGCCGTCCGAAGCGCGAGACCGCGTCGCCTGCAATGCCGAAGGCCTGGAGCTGCTGGGGCAGCGGCTGCGGCTCGCGCGCCTTCAGGCGCTCGAGCGCGGCGATCATGTTCTCGCGTCCGGCCAGGCGCGCACCGCCGGCGTCGGCTCGGAACTCGCGCCCGCGCGAGAACGCGTAGACGATCAGGCTGGCGGCGATGCCGAACACGATCTGCAGCGCGATCACGGTCAGGAAGTAGCCGATCCCGCCGCCGTGACGGCCGCTGTCGCGGTCGTTGCGGAACACCGCGCGGTCGACGATCTCGCCGACCACGCGTGAGGCGAAGATCACGAAGGTGTTCACCACGCCCTGGATCAGGGTCAGCGTGACCATGTCGCCGTTCGAGACGTGCGTGATCTCGTGGCCCAGCACGCCCTCGATCTCGTCCTGCTTCATGCTCTCGAGCAGGCCGCTCGAGACCGCCACCAGCGCCGCGTCGCGGCGGGCGCCGGTCGCGAATGCGTTGGGCTGCGGGGAGTCGAAGATGGCGACCTCCGGCATGCCGATTCCGGCCGCCTGCGAGAGCTTGGTCACGGTGTTCACGAGGAATTGCTCGGTCTGCGTGCGCGGCTCGGTGATCACGCGCGCACCGGTCGCCATCTTGGCCGTCCACTTCGAGATCAGGAGCGAGATCAGCGCGCCGCCCATGCCGAACACGGCGGCGAAGGCCAGGAGGCCGCCGTACTGGGTCGGATCGTTCACGCCGACCAGGCGCGCGACGACCGATAGGACGAGCAGAACGGCAATGTTCGTGGCGAGGAAGAGGAATACGCGTTTCATGGCGCTAACGATCTGGGCCCCCGTGCCAGTGTCAAGTCTGACGCGCCCAGGCCGGGGTCCGTTCGGTAGAGTCTCGGCCATGCCGCGGCTGCTGCTCTTCTTGCTCGCGCTCGTGGCCGGTGCCCCCCAGGCCCGCGCCGCGCTGCCGGAGTCGGCGCACGGAACCACGGCGTCTGACCGGGGAAATCCGCGCCTCGAGGGCAGCTTGCTGGTCGACCGCGACGCGGTCCGCCCGGGCGAGACGCTTCACGTGGGTCTCCTGCTCGAGATGGACCCGCACTGGCACGTGTACTGGCGGAACCCCGGCCAGTCGGGCGCGGCGCCGCAGCTGCATTGGAAGCTCGAAGGCGCCGACGTCGGCCCGGTCGCCTGGCCCTTCCCCGAGGTGTTCCGCCAGAGCGACGGCTTCATCACGACCTACGGCTACACCGACCAGGTGCTGCTCGCGAGCCCGGCGGCGTTTCGCGCGGGCACCGGGGGCACGGTCGAGGTGCGGCTCGACGCCGACGTGCTGGTCTGCGAGATCCAGTGCATTCCGGGCGAGCTCCACCTGTCGCGGCCCGTGCGGGTCGCGGCCGACGCGGCGGACTCGCCGACCGCCGACTTCGAGACCTTCGAGCGCTTCGCCGCGCGCGTACCCCGGCCCGCCGGGGACGCGGAACTCGGCCTCGAGGCGCTGTACTCACAGTCGGCGATCCGGCCCGGTGACTCGTTCCGCGCCGCGCTCTCGGTGCGCGAGCTCGGACCGGCCACGCGCGCGCTCGAGGACGCGTTCGTGCCCGACCGGGTCGACGGGGTGGAGTGGCTCGCCACGGGCGGGCAGCGCCCGCCGTTCCTCGGCGGCGGCTTCCTGGTGACCTTGAAGGGCTCCGCGCCCGCGGACGCGAGTCACGGCGACTCGCGGCTGCGCGGCGTACTGGCCGTGAGCCGGCGCGGCGCGCAGGAGTTCGTCGAGGTCGACCTGCCGTTGCCGCGCGCTGCGGCCGGCGCGGCCGTGACCACGCTCGATTCACCCTGGCTCGAGCCCGCGCCCGCGGCGAGTGACTCGAGCGGGGGCGGCATTTCGCTGGGCCGGGCGATCGCGCTGGCGCTGCTCGGCGGCCTGATCCTGAACGCCATGCCGTGCGTGCTGCCGGTGCTGGCGATCAAGGTGTTCGGGCTGGCGGAGCTCGCGCAGCACGGCCGGGGGGAGATTCTGCGCCACGGCCTCGCCTACACGGCCGGCGTGCTCGCCAGCATGGCGGCGCTCGCGGGGATCGTGGTGGCGCTGCGCGCGGCCGGGACCTCGGTCGGCTGGGGCTTCCAGTTCCAGGAGCCGCTGTTCATCGCGGCCATCGCCGCGGTGCTGGTCGTGTTCGCGCTGTCGCTGTTCGGCGTGTTCGAGTTCCGCTTGGACGCGACCCGGCTCGCGAGCGCGGGCGCGGAGGCGACCGGCGCGCGCCGCAGCTTCTTCGAGGGGCTGCTCGCCGTGGTGCTGGCCACGCCCTGCACCGCGCCGTTCGTGGGCACCGCGGTCGGCTTCGCGTTCGCGAGCTCGCCGGCCACGATCTTCGCGATCTTCCTCGCGATCGGCGCCGGGCTCGCGGCGCCGTTCCTGGCCGTGTGCGCGGTGCCGGCCTGGGCGCGGCTCGTGCCGCGCAGCGGGCCGTGGACCCTGCAGCTGCGCGCCGCGCTGGGCTTCGCGCTGCTGGGCACCGTGGTGTGGCTGCTCTCGGTCCTGGGCCGCTCGGCGGGCGCCGACGCGCAGATCGCGCTGCTCGCCTACCTGTGCGCGCTGGCCGCGGGGGTCTGGATCTTCGGCGCGCTGCAGCAGCTCGAGCGCGTGAGTCCCGCGCGCATCGCGGGCATCGCGCTCCTGGCGCTGGGCCTGCTCGGCTTGCGCGCGCTGCCGGTCAGCGAGTCGCAGGCCGCGCCGCAGGGCACGCAGTCGGAGTCCGAGGGCCGCCGCTTCAGCGCGGCCGACGTCTCCGCGGCGCGCGCCAGCGGCGCGCCGGTGTTCGTGTATTTCACCGCGGACTGGTGTCTCACCTGCAAGGTGAACGAGCACGCGGTGCTCGAGAATGCGCGCGTGCGCGGCGAGCTCGAGCGGCGCGGCTTCGCGATCTTCAAGGGTGACTGGACGCGCCGCGACGAGGCGATCCGGCAGGAGCTCGCGCGCTTCGGCAAGGCGGGCGTGCCGCTGTATCTGGTCTACGGTCCGTCGGGTCAGCCGATCGTGCTGCCGGAGCTCCTGACGGTCGACCTGTTCATCGACGCGCTGCAGCGCGCAGCGCCGCAGACGGAGGAGAAGACATGAAGCGCATCGCACTGGCCCTCGTGGCCGCCGCCCTCATGGGCGCGATCTCGACCCCGAAGATCGGCGACAAGGTGCCCGACTGGAGCGCGAAGGACGAGAACGGCGTCGAGCACAAGCTGAGTCAGTACGCGGGTCACGCGCTCGTGCTCGAGTGGACCAACTCCGAGTGCCCGTTCGTGGAACGCCACTACCAGGCCGGCACGATGAAGCAGCTCGCCGCCGCGCTGGGTGCGAAGGACGTGGTCTGGCTCGCCGTGAACTCGACCTACACGAACACGCCCGACGACACGAAGGCCTGGAAGAAGGAGCAGGGCTTCACGTACGCCACCCTGCAAGACTCCGACGGCAAGCTCGGCCACCTGTTCGGCGCTCGCACCACGCCGCACATGTTCGTGATCGACGCCCAGGGCGTCCTGCGCTACCGCGGCGCGATCGACGACGATCAGTACGGCCGCGCCGAGAAGCCGACCAACTACGTCGACACCGCCGTGCACGCAGTGCTCGCGAGCGCCTCACCCGACCCCACCGAGACCCAGCCCTACGGCTGCTCCGTGAAATACCGCCCGGAGTAAGTGGACCCGGAGCATCTCGGCGCGGCGCGCGGCGGGGCGAAACCCGCCGGTCGCTGCTTCGGGAGTACCCTGCAGACGCTCCCTCTGGGTTTGCCCCCCCGCGGGCGCGCGAACTACGGAGTGTCGTTCCCCAACTAAAGGAAAGTCGCGTCGACGCGTTCGCCACTTCCACCATCCGGTCCGCGTTCGCAATGCCATCGGGCGCGGACTGCATGGTCTTCGAGGCAACGAACGTCGACGCGTTTCTTAATTTTGGGGAAGCGGAAGGATCTGATTCGCGCGCGCGGCCGGCGCAATTCCCAGAGGGAGCGTCTGCAGGGTACTCCCGAAGCAGCGACCGACGGGAATTGCGCGGAGCGCAGCGCGCAACGATGCTCTTACTCCTACTTCGTCGCCGCGCCCTCGATGCGCATGGCGTAGAAGGACCGGTAGACGAACACGGTCGAGATCAGGAAGAAGCCCAGGGCCAGGCCCTTCGTGAGTGTCGGGTTCGACTTGTTCAGCTCGACGGCCAGCTCGACGGCCAGCAGGCCGAAGAGGGTCGTGAACTTGATGACCGGGTTCATGGCGACCGAGGACGTGTCCTTGAACGGGTCACCGACCGTGTCACCGACCACCGTCGCGTCGTGCAGCGGCGTGCCCTTCGCGCGCAGCTCCGTCTCGACGACCTTCTTGGCGTTGTCCCAGGCGCCGCCCGCGTTGGCCATGAAGATCGCCTGGTACAGGCCGAAGATCGCGATCGAGAACAGGTAGCCGATGAAGTAGAACGGCTCGGTGCAGGCGAAGGCGAGCGTGCCGAAGAAGATGGCCAGGAAGATGTTGAACATGCCGGCCTGCGCGTACTCGGTGCAGATGCGCACGACCGCGCGGCTGTCTTCGATCGAAGCCTTCGTGACTCCTTCGAGGCGGATGTTCTGCTTGATGAACTCGACCGCGCGATAGGCGCCGGTCGACACCGCCTGCATCGAGGCGCCCGAGAACCAGTAGATCACCGCGCCGCCGGTCACGAGCCCGAGCAGGAAGGGCGCGTGCATGAGCGACAGCTTGTCCAGGTCCGTGGTCATGCCGTTGGTGAGCAGGAAGATGATCGAGAACACCATGGTCGTGGCGCCGACGACCGCGGTGCCGATCAGCACCGGCTTGGCCGTGGCCTTGAAGGTGTTGCCCGCGCCGTCGTTCTCCTCGAGGAACGCTTTGGCCTTCTCGAATGCCGGCTCGAAGCCGAAGTCGCGCTTCAGCTCGGCCTGCACGTTGGGCACGTTCTCGATCAGCGACAGCTCGTACACCGACTGCGCGTTGTCAGTGACCGGGCCGTAGCTGTCGACGGCGATCGTGACCGGGCCCATGCCCAGGAAGCCGAACGCGAAGATCGGTGAGGCGTCGATCGAGGAGCCTGCGATCGGGAACAGCACCCCGAGGCCCTGCGTGGAGATCAAGAACGCGATCCCCATCAGCATCACGATCACGATGCCCATCCAGTAGGCGCTGAAGTTGCCCGCGATCAGGCCCGAGATGATGTTGAGCGACGGTCCGCCCTCGCGCGAGCTGGTCACGATCTCGCGCACGTGCCGCGAGTGCACCGAGGTGAACACCTTCACGACCTCGGGGATGATCGCGCCCGCCAGCGTGCCACAGGTGATGATCGCCGAGAGCTTGAACCACATGAACGCGTCGCCGCCGAGCTCGCCGATCAGGAGCTTCGACACGAGGAAGGTGAGCGCGACGGAGATGAACGAGGTGAGCCACACCAGGATCGTCAGCGGGTGCTCGTAGTTCATCTGATCCGCGTTGCCCCAACGGGAGCGGGCGAACACGTCGTTCAGGAGGTACGCGCCCAGGCTCGCGAGCACCATCATGATGCGCATCGAGAAGATCCAGACCAGGAGCTGCACCTGCGTGGTCGAGTCGTGCGAGGCGAGCAGGATGAAGGTGATCAGCGCGACGCCCGTCACGCCGTAGGTCTCGAAGCCGTCCGCCGAGGGGCCGACCGAGTCACCCGCGTTGTCGCCCGTGCAGTCCGCGATCACGCCCGGGTTGCGCGCGTCGTCTTCCTTGATCTTGAACACGATCTTCATCAGGTCGGACCCGATGTCGGCGATCTTGGTGAAGATGCCGCCCGCGATGCGCAGGGCCGCGGCGCCGAGTGACTCGCCGATGGCGAAGCCGATGAAGCACGGGCCCGCGAAGCTGCCCGGCACGAACAACAGGATGCCGAGCATGATCACGAGCTCGACCGAGATCAGCACCATGCCGATCGACATGCCCGCCTGCAGCGGGATCGCGTAGGTCGGGAAGGGCTTGCCGCGCAGGCTCGCGAAGGCGGTGCGCGAGTTGGCGAAGGTGTTGACCCGGATGCCGAACCACGCCACGCCGTAGCTGCCGGCGATCCCGACCAGCGAGAACAACAGGATGATCACGACCCGGCTCGCGTTCATGTCGGGGTCGTCGACCAGGAACCCGAAGTACAGGACGATCACCGCCCCGATGAACACCCACAGGATCGCGATGAAGCGGCCCTGCGTGACGAGATACTCCTTGCAGGTCGCGTAGATCAGCTCGGAGATCTCGAGCATGGACTGGTGCACCGGCAGGTTGCGGAGCTGCATGTATTGGAACAGTCCGAACGCCATGCCGAGCGCCGAGACGCCCAGGCCCCAGATCAGGATGCTCGCGCCGCTCGTGGTCCCCCCGAAGAACAGCGGGTCCGAGAAGCTCGGCAGCTTCAGCGAGGCCTCGCTCGCGACTGCGGGGTGCGCCCCGCACAGGGCCGCGGCAAACGTGGCCAGCGCGAGGAACCAGTGACGGCGGACGAGTGTTGACGGCATCGCAGAGCTCCCTCCCTCAGTCTGGGCGGCCGGTCTAGTAGCACAGAACGAGCCCCGGGGTCGACTCATGAGGACTCCCGCGCCGGCCGCGCTCGGGAGCGCAGCCGGGGAGCGGATCTGCCCACCATCACCGTGAGCGGGGCCCCTGACTCAAGCGCGCGTCTGCCGCGGCACGCCGATCGCGTAGCTCACGGGGATCGGGAAGCCGGGGTAGCTCACCTGGCCGATGTCCCAGTCGTAGCCGTCGCCTGCCTGGCGCGCGAGCTCGCCGATCTCGTCGAGCGTGTAGCTGCGCAGGCACGAAACCACGCCGTCGAACGTGACCAGCGCCGGGATCAACGGCACGAGGTACGTGAACAGAAGGCGTGAAGTTTTGAACGGCCGGATGCCCGGCGTCAGCAGCATGACGAACAGCCACGAGAAGCAGGCGAGGAAGATCGAGAGGGGCGTGCGCTGGGTGGGCTCGAAGATACCGATGCCGCGCCGCTGGCGGACCGCGTCGCGGAGGATCTCGCCGGCCTCCTTCGGGCGGAAGTGGTGGAACGCCGCGAACAGCGTCCGGAAGCCGGGCAGGTCCTTGGGCACGTTGCGCGCGTCGACCGGCTGCGGCACCGGGCGGATCACGCCACGCGAGCTCTCGACCGCGCGCGCCCACGCTTCGGGGCTGGTGCGCTGGTCGGACAGCCGCACCTCGATCGGGCCGCCGCCGGTCTTCTCCCAGGCGGAAAGCAGCGGCACCCACGGCCCACCCGCGCCAGAGCACAAGTCGAGCACGCGCTCGTCGCCGGTGCGCGCCAGCGCCGCTTGCAAGCGCGGCAACGCCGGGTCGTAAGGGCGCATCACCGATTCCGCGTGTCGCAGGTAGTCAGTGAGTCCGTCGCGGAAGAACTTCGGGCACCAGGGCTGATCTGCGAGCTCGAGCAGGTGCAAGCGCGGAATCGCCACCAACGCGCATCTCGCCGGATTCACGCGCGGAAGTCAAACGAAACGGGCGTGACGCCGATAGCGCTGAACAGGTTCCACCGATGGCCGAAGTCGCACCGAAACGCCGCACTCTCGCGGAGCGCGTCGACGCGCTGCTCGCATGGTTCGTGCGCGAGGCGGAGAATCCCGCCGAGCTGCGCCGGCGCAAGATCGTGGTGGGCTTCACGCTCTCCATCCTGTCGTGGAGCCCCGCCTACGCGTGGTTCTACAGCAAGTATTTCCCCAAGCCGTACTCCGAGATCGCGCTGGGGTGTCTCGCGAGCGGCATGGCGCTGGTCGCGGCCGTGCCGTTCCTGATCCGCTTCGGGGGCCACGTGCGCACCTGCGTGGCGCTGCTCGGAGTGAGTCTGGGGGGGCTGCTCGGGCTCGTGTGCGAGCTCACCGGCGGCTACCGCTCGCCGCTCCTGCCCTGGATGGTGGCGCACCCGCTGCTCGCGCTGGGCTTCGGCGGCGTGCGGCTGTCGTTCATCTGGACCGCGCTGATCTTCGCCGAGCTGGCGGTGCTGTATTTCGCCGAGCCGCTCGGGATCCCGACCTTGAACCTGCTCACGCCCGAGGCGTCGGGCCGGCTCTGGGGCGCCACGCTGGTGACGCTCACGCTGACGATCCTGATGGTCGGCTGGGTGTACGAGTCGATCAAAGATCAGACGATCCGCGAGCTGCAGCGCGCGAGCGACGCGAAGAGCGACTTCCTCGCGCACATGAGTCACGAGATCCGCACTCCGATGACCGCGATCCTGGGCTTCGCGGAGGAGCTCGAGCACCGCGGCGTGGCGCCCGAGCAGGCCGACGACCTGCGCACGATCCGGCGCAACGGCGAACACCTGCTGGTGGTGATCAACGACATCCTCGACCTGTCGCGGGTCGAGGCGGGTCACCTGGACCTCGAGCTGGGGCGCACCTGGCCCGACCGTGTGCTGCGCGAGGTCGCGGCGCTGATGGAGCCGCGCGCGCGCGAGAGCGGGCTCGAGCTGCGGGTCGAGATCGATCCCGCGTCGGCGCAGCCGATCCGCTCCGACGCCACGCGGCTGCGCCAGATCCTCACCAACCTGGCCGCCAACGCGCTCAAGTTCACTCACTCGGGCCACGTGCGGCTGGCGGTGCACGCGCCGTCCGGCGGCGCGATCTGCTTCGAGGTCGAAGACAGCGGCATCGGCATCCCGCGCGAGGAACTCGCGAACATCTTCGAGGCCTTCACGCAGGCCGACGCGTCGATGTCGCGGCGCTACGGCGGCACGGGCCTGGGGCTGGCGATCTCGCGCCAGCTCGCGCTGTTGTTCGGCGGCGACCTCACGGTCGAGTCCGAAGTGGGGCGCGGCAGCCGTTTCCAGCTGCGCATCCCGTGGCAGCTCGACGTGGGCGGCAAGTCGCGCACCCCGGAGCGAGACACTCCGCTCCCGGCGCTCGCCGACCTCTCCGGGCGCATCCTGCTCGCCGAGGACAGCCCCGACAGCCGGCGCCTGATCGTCCGCCTCCTGCAGCGCTGGGGCGCGCAGGTCGACGTGGTCGAGAACGGCGCCGCGGCCGTCGAGCGGGTCACGAAGGCCATGGAGCGCGGCGAGCCTCACGACCTCGTGCTGATGGACATGCAGATGCCCGAGCTCGACGGCTACCAGGCGACGCGCCAGCTGCGCGCGGCCGGGTTCCAGGGCTCGATCGTGGCGCTGACCGCGCACGCCATGGCCGGCTCGCGAGACATCTGTCTCGCGGCGGGCTGCAACGACTTCCTGACCAAGCCGGTCGACCGAGCGCGCCTGCGCGAGACCGTGACTCACTGGCTGACGCGCGAGCGCGACGCGCGCTAGCCGGCCACGTTCCCCACGCCGCCCAGCCCCACGTTGCCCCAGCGCAGGAGCGCAGCGCCCGCGCTCGAGACACTGCCCACCGTGTACAGCAGCACCAGGTTGCCCGGCCGGAGCAGCCCGCTCTGCGCCGCGCGCAGCAGGTTCACGGGCATGAGCGCGGGGCCGATGTTCGCGTACTCGGGGTAGGTGTCGACCGTGCGCTCGCGCGGAACGCCCAGCGCGCGCGCGCAGAAGTCGGCGTACCAGGCGGTCGGCGTGTTGAACACGAAGCAATCGACCTCGGAGAGCTTCGCGCCCGCGGCCTGGACCGCGGCCTCGCAGCACTCGCGCAGGTACGGCTCCGCGGTCTCGTACAGGATCTTGCCCGTCTCGGGCGTGCAATCCATGCGGATGCGCGCGCCGCGTTCGGCGTCGGGCACCACCTCGTAGAAGAAGGTGTTGCAGGTCTCGCCCGTGTGGCGCGCGCGGCCGGTGAGATAGGATGCAGCGCCCGGCGAGTCACTCACCACGAACGCGCCTGCGCCGTCGCCCAGGAACCAGCACATCGTGTCGTCCTCGTCGGCCACGCGCGAGTAGGTGCACGAGATCACCACGAGGGCATTGCGGTGCTGGCCGACGCGGATCAGCGCCGAGGCGTTCTGCAGGGCGACCAGCGCGCTCGAGCAGGTGGTCTCCACGTTCCACGCGGCGCAGCGCAGGCCGAGCGCCTTGGCCAGCGGCGTGGCGTTGCCGACGCCGACCTGGTCGGGCAGGAACGAGCAGCAGATCAGGAGGTCGATGTCTTTCGGCTCGAGCTCCGCCGCCGCGAGCGCGCGGCGCGCGGCGTCGAGCTCGATCGACGCGGCGCGCTGACCCGGCGCGAGCACGCGCCGCTCGCGCGCGCCGCGGAAGGGGTCGGAGAGATAGGGCGCCATCGCCTGCTCGAACGCGTCGAGCGGCCCCGCCTGCTTTTGCTGCGACCGGAACAGGCGCGCCAGCGTGCGGCGCTCCTCGTCCTTCACCAGCTCCGGGTAGCGCTCGCGCCAGTAGTCGTTGCCGCGGATCGCCGCGGGGAACGAGGCGGCCAGCGATCGGATGCCTGCGGTTGCGCTCATGTCTGGACCTCCTGGGTGGTGTGAGTGGTCTGTCGGATCAGGCTCTGCACGCGCTTCAGGAACGGCGCGGGCTCGGTCGGGTCTACGCGCACGTCGATCACCAGCGGGCGAGTCAGTGACTCGATCCGGGCCAGCGCGCCGTCGAGCTCGCTCTCCTGCTCGACGCGAATGCCGCCGGCGCCCTGCGCGCGCGCCCAGGCCGCGAAGTCGGTGTCGGGGATCGTGGTCTCGAGCGGGCGCAGGCCCTGCGCGCGCATGCCCTGGGCGATCATCCCGTAGGCGCCGTCGTTCAGCACGATCCAGGCCGCGGGCACGCCGTAGCGCACCGCGCTCGAAACCTCGGACTGCATGAGCATCGCGCCGTCGCCGACCAGTGCGACGGCCACCCCCTGGCGGCCCTTGGCCGCGCCCAGCACGCCGCTCGTGGCGTGACCCATCGCGCCCCAGCCGGTGCTCGTGCGGTAGCTGCCCGGGCGGCGCACGCGCAGCGAGTGACTGCCCCAGGCGAAGGCATTGCCGGCCTCGGTCAGCACGGGCGCGCCGGCGCGATCGACCACCCAGCGCTGCACGGCGTGGAGCAGGACTTCGGGCCGCACGGGGCCGGCGGCGCGCGGCGGCGGCAGGGGATCGCGCGCGGGCGGCCCCCAGGTCGGGCGGACCACGCGCTGCGGCATGCGCTCGACCAGCGCCGCGAGAAACGCGCGCACCTCGGCTTGGATCGCCAAGGTGTTCGCCTGCGGAAACGCGGCGCCGGGCACGCCGGGCTCGAGGTCCACGTGCACGAAGCTCCCGCTCGGCACGAACGCCGGGTCCCAGAAGGAGGTGAACTCGCCCAGGCGCGAGCCCAGCACCAGGATGTGGTGCGGGTGGAACGAGGCGAGATACTCCTTCACCTGCGCGTGGCCGCCGAAGCCGGTGACTCCCACGTACTGCGGGTGGTCCTCGGGGAACACACCCTTGCCGCGCGGCGAGCACATCACGGCCGCGCCGGTGTGCTCGGCCACGCGCCGCAGCTCGTGCGCCGCGCCGCGCGCGCCGAAGCCGGCCCAGATCGCGAAGTCGGTCCCGCCCAAGAGCGCCGCGCAGTGCTCGACGTGGCGCGGGTCGAGCGCGGGCTCGAGCTGGCGCAGCGACACCGCCACCGGCTCGCAGGGCAGGAGCTGGACGCCGATCGGCACGGAGAGATGCCCGACCCAGCCCTGCGGGCGAGTGAGTCCGCGCGCGATCTCGCCGGCGATGGCCGGCAGGTCCTGCGCGCGCTCGAGCCGCCACGCGCCGTCGAAGATCGGGCCGGGGCCGAACAGGCCGCCCTGCGGCAGCGTGACCGAGCTCGTCTCCTGGAACGCGCGCCGGCCGACCTCGGGCTGCGAGGTCGAGGCCGAGACCAACAGCACGCGCCCGCCCTCCCAGCGCGCGGCGCACAGCCCGGTGAGCGCGTTGGTGATGCCCGGGCCGGTCGTGACGAACACGGCGGCGGGCGCGCCGCTGGCCAACGAGTCCTCGAGCGCCGCGAATGCCGCCCCGGACTCGTGCCGGCAGTGCAGCGCCTCGAGCGTGCTCGAGCGGCCCAGCGCGTCGCAGATCGGCGCGATCGGACCGCCGGTCACGCCGTAGGCGCGCCGGAAGCCGAGTGACTCGAGCAGCCCGCGCACCGCGCCAGCGATGTTCTCAGTAGCGGGCAATGATCTGTTCTGCGAAGTCGCGGTAGATTTCGCGCGCGTGCTCGATCGGCGGCAGGAACGCGATCTCGCGCAGCCCGGCGCGCTCGCGCTGGCGCAGCATGGCGATGATCTCGTCGGGCTCGCCCACGTAGCCGCGCGCGGCCCGGATCACGGCGGGAGTCACGAAGCGCCGCTCCGACGCGACCTCGTACGTGCAGTGTCCGTCGTGGAGCTCGACGTAGCGGCGGTCCGCCGGCGTCTCCATCTTCTCGACGTGCTCCTTGAACTCGTTCCACTCGGTCCGGATCTCGGCGGGAATGAGTGAGTCGTCCCGCGACTTTCGGTACCACTCGTACCAGTAGCGCAGGTAGGCGACCGACATCGGCCCGACCTGGTCGATCACGCGCTCCGAGCGCAGCGTCTCGCCCGGCCGGAGCACGCACACGAACGCCAGCGTGGCGGTGTGGTAGTCCGGCGGCAGCTCGCGGCCCGCGGCGCGCGCCGCCGCGCGCACCAGGCCCATGCTCTGCGGCATGAGCTCGGCCGGCTCGTTGTCGGCCGACACCCGGCCGTCGCCGAATTCGCCCGCGACCTGCAGCGCGCGCGGCCCGTTCGCGGCCACGTAGATCGGGATCTTGTGCTCGATGTCGATCACGCCGAGCCGCCGGCACATGAACTCGACGTGCCGCGACTTCCCGCGCCAGTGGAACTCGGCCTGGCCGCCGCGCAACAGCTCGCGCACCACGCGCACGTAGTCGCGGAACTCGCTCGGCCCGACCGGGTCGAAGCCCATGGTGCGCATGGCCGTGTGACCCGTGCCCAGCCCGAGGAAGACGCGGCCGGGCGCGAGGCGGTTGATGGTGGCGATCGACGCGGCGGTGACCGGCGCGATGCGCGTGCTGGCGATCGATACCCCCGTGCCGATCCGGATGCGCGACGTGTTCACGGCGGCCAGCGCCATCACGGCGTACACGTCCGAGGCGATCATGTGCGAGTCGGGGATCCAGAGTGAGTCGTACCCGAGCCGCTCGATGTCGCGGGCCAGGTCGAGGTCGTCGATCACGGGCTGGATCATCGCGCCGAATTTCAAGGGAGCCTCCTTTGCGCCGGGCGCCGAACGGGTTGCGTGCGCAGCTCGGCACACAGGCCGCCGAGCGCCTTGAACGCCTCTTCGAGCTCCTTCTCGGGCTCGAGGGCGGGGTGCAGCGTGACCATCAGCTCGTCGACGCCCGCGCGCTGGATGGCACGCAGGCGGTCGACGATCTGCCCGGGGGTACCCCAGACGAAGAGTGAGTCGATCAGCGCGTCCGGCGGGACGCGGAGGTCGGGGATCGAGAAGCCCGCGGCGCGGAACATCTCGACGTAGGCGGGCGCCGCCAGGTACGTGCCGAGCGCCGCGCGCGCAGCGGCCCGCACCGCGGCGCCGTCGGTGCTCCAGACCACCGGCACGTTGCCGACCAGCGGCGGCCGCGGGCGCCCCGCGGCGCGCGCGCCGCGCTCGAGCTCGGGCAACGCGGTGCCCAGCAGATAGGGGACGGGGCACCACGCGGCGAGCGCGCCGTCCGAGATCTCGCCGGCGAGGCGGAACATGCGCGCGCGCAGCGCCGAGACGGCGATCGGCACGGGCGCGGTTCGGGCCGCCAGCTCGGCGTGCACGCGGAAGTACTTGCCCTCGAAGTCGGTATGGCCGCGCTCGAGCAGGTCGCGCACCACGGTCAGGTACTCGCGCAGGTGCTCGAGCGGCGGGTGGAACGGGATCCCGAGCATGCCCTCGACGATGAACGGATGACTGTTGCCGATGCCGATGCGCAGCCGGTCGCGCGCGAACGGCGCGAGCGCGAGCACCTGCGAGACGAGCACCGCGGGGTGACGCGGATACGTGGGCACGATCCCGGTCCCGATCGTGATGCGGCTCGTGCTCGCCGCGATCGTGCCGAGCAGGGTCAGCGGATCGAAGGCCATCGGCAGCGCGGGCAGCCAGACCGCGTCGATCCCGGCGCGCTCCGCCGCAACCGCCGCGCCCACCGTCGACGCTGCGTCCGGCTGAAACACAGCGACGCTCAGCGAGATTGCTCTCACTCGCCTTCCCCCTCGACGCGATCATAGCCGATCGGAACGAAAGTGACTCAACTTATTGCGCGCTTTCTTTGCGCGCTTCGGCCCCGCGCGCCGAGTCACAAGCGCATCGAGCGCACGCACACGCGAATTTTTCGCGCCGCGCTGCACGGACACGTGACCTGAGTCGCAACATACTGGTACGACCTCGAGTGACTCGCGGATGCGCGGCGTGCACGCTTCGAGGGGAAATCGCGCCGGTAATGAGATCAGTGCGATCAGCTGGCCGGACCGATCCGGCCCGGGCCTGCGTCCAAACGACATCGCACGTTCGGCGCCCACTACCGGCCGTTCGGCGGCTGCGGTGGCCCCGCAACGCCGGCAGCCGCGGTCGGTTCCACCGCAGGACAGGAGATCGCGATGCCCGAGCTCGTTCGTGAAAAGACTGGCCTCCCGGTGCTTTGGCGCGCGACCTGCGCGCTCCTGGGGGCCCTGGTGGTGCTGGCCGGAGCCCCTGCCGCGCAGGCGGGCAGCCCGCCGCCACCGCCGCCGCCCCACAGCGCCCCGCAGAGCTCCAACCCACATCCGCCACCGCCGCCGGGCGCGCCACCCCCGCCGCCCCCCAGCGTCTACTCGCCGCCGGTGATGGTGCCCGTCGCGCCGGCGCCGCCGGCCCCGCTGCCGCTCCCGATGCGGATCATCTACGCGCCGTTCTACGCAACCGGGCTCGTGCTGCGCTACGGGTTGTACTACGGGATCGTCGCGCCCTTCGAAGTCCT